>NZ_BAABDO010000005.1:0-120185 GCF_039539665.1 Actinomadura keratinilytica | reverse complement strand
CTCAGGCGGCGGCTGGCGCCGGCGCTGTCGGGCCTCGCCGTGGCGTATCCGGCGCCGCACGGCGCGCACCGGCTGACCGGCCGCCGCGCGCCCGACGTGCGGCTCGCCGGCCGGCCCGGACGGCTGTACGAGGCGCTGCGCGACGGGCCGTTCGTGCTGGTCGCCGCCGCCAACGACCCGGCCGTGACGTACCTGACGACCAGGCTGTGGGCCGACCGGGTGCGCTGCGCCACCGCCGGCGGCGCGACCCGCACCACCGTGCTGGTCCGTCCCGACGGGTACATCGCGTGGGCGTCCGACGAGACCTCCCCCGACCTGCGCGCCGCCGCGATCCGCGAGGCGCTGGCCCGCTGGTGCGGGCCGCCCGCCGAGCACGTCCCGCACGTGCGGCCGCACGGCCCCGCCGGACCCCGGCCCGAGCCGACCCCGGGCGGGCGCGGGGGATGAGCCGCCCGCGGCGGCCCCCGGCGGCGGACGGCGGGGGCGGCGGACGGCAGGGCAGAAGGCAGGGCAGAAGGGTCAGAAGCGGTGGCGTTCGCGGCCGAGACCGAGCGCCTCGCCCACGTCGGCCATGTTCTCGTAGTCGCGGTCGGGCAGCCGCTCCAGCATCGACATGATCGTGTCGGTGGCGTGCCCCGCGGCGGCGTGGTCGATCAGCTCGCTCCGCGACGCCGGGTAGCGCACCCCCAGCAGCGACTGCGCGACGGCGCTGCGCGTCTGCACGTCGCCGGGGTCCATGCCGGGCGGCGCCCCGGGCGGCATCGAGGCGCCCCGGGACGTGGGGTCGCGTCCGAGCTCGTCGGACACCGGCTCCGGCTGCCGCCACTCCTCGGCGTGGGTGGGGCCGCCGCCGCGCACCATGCCCTCCGCCTCGTGGCCCATCTCGTCGTCCAGCTTCGGGCCGTGCTTGCCGGTCCGGTCACCCTCAGGCATGGTCGTTTCCTCCGTTCCCAACGCTCCGGGAGATCCCCATGGCCACGGCGCGTCGTCGTACCGGCGCCTCGTCCACGATCCGAGGCGTTCCCCAGCCGGGCCGCCTAAACGGGGCGGTGACCGGGCCGCCGCGAGCGGCCCGGCCGGCGCCCCCCCCGGGGGGGCGGGGTCACCTGGCGGCCACGGGCGGGAACCGGCGCGTACCGGCGGAGGCCGTCCGGCGGACACCCGGTCGTGATCATCTACTGGGCGATTGCTCCTGATATGTTCCTGAAAAAGGGGTGGCATGCCGTCGCGGCGCATCCGCCTCTCCCTCCTGGGCCTGCCGCTCGTCCTGGCGGCGCTCGTCTCCGGCGCGGTCGCCGTGACCGCCTCCGCCCCCGCGTCGGCCGGGGACGCGCGGCTGCGCGTCATGACCTACAACATCCGGCTGGACGCCGACGCGCCGCCCCGCGACTGGGCCTCCCGCCTGCCGCTGATGAAGCAGGTGCTGCGCCGGCAGCGGCCCGACCTGCTGGGCGTGCAGGAGGCGACGTGGCCGCAGATGCGCGACCTGGACGGTAAATCGGCGCTGCCCGCGCACGACTGAAACCGGCATGGGCCGCAAAGGCGGCACCCGCGACGAGTTCGCGGCGGTCTTCTACCGCCGGGACCGCTTCGAGGTCCTGGACTTCGACCACTTCTGGCCGTCCGACACCCCGCTGCTCATCGGCTCGGCCACCTGGGGCGACACCGTCACCCGCATGGTCACCTGGGCCGAGTTCCGCGACCGCCGCACCGGCCGGGTCTTCTACCACGTCGACCACCAGTCGCACAACGCCCGGGTCAGGAGCGCCGAGCTGATGCTGCGGCGCGTGCGCGGCTTCAAGGCGGGCGTGCCCGTCGTGCTCACCGGCGACTTCAACGCGGCCGCCGGCAAGAGCGAGCCGTACACCGTACTCACCGGTGACGACGCCTTCGCCGACACCTGGGAGACGGCCGAGCGGCGCGGCCCCGCCTCCAACACAGTCGGCGGGTGGAAGCCGCCCGTGCCGGACGGCGACCGCATCGACTGGATCCTGTCGCGGGACCGAGATCGACACCTACGAGGAGAACGGCCGGTACCCCTCCGACCACTAACCGGTCGTCGCCCACCTGATCGTGGGCTGACCTCGGCCCGGACGATTTCGGCCCCCCGTGCCAGGCCGGCCCCGCCCGGCCATATCTTGGGGGCCGAGGTTCGTCGTAAGGAGCGAGACGTGGCCGCACACATGACCCCCGAGGAGTTCCGCCGGTACGGCAGGCAGGTCGTCGACTGGATCGCCGACTACCAGGAGCGGATCGAGAAGTACCCGGTGCTGTCGCAGGCGCGGCCGGGCGAGGTGCTGGCCTCGCTTCCCGTGCACCCGCCCGAGCAGGGGGAGGGGTACGAGAACGTCCTGGCCGACCTGGAACGCGTCGTCATGCCGGGGATCACGCACTGGCAGCACCCCTCGTTCTTCGCCTACTTCCCGGCCAACGCCAGCGGTCCGGCCATCCTGGGCGACCTGCTGTCGGCCGGGCTCGGCGTGCAGGGCATGCTGTGGGCGACCAGCCCGGCGTGCACCGAGCTGGAGACCCGGATGGCCGACTGGATGGCCGAACTGCTGGGGCTGCCCGCCAAGTTCCGCAGCGACGGCCCCGGCGGCGGGGTGATCGAGGACTCGGCGTCCAGCGCCTCCCTGGTGGCGATCCTGGCCGCGCTGGAACGCGCCAGCGGCGGACGCGCCGGCCGCGACGGCCTCACCGGGCGGCACACGCTCTACGTCAGCTCGCAGACGCACTCGTCCCTGGAGAAGGCCGCCAAGATCACCGGTATCGGCACGGCCCGGGTGCGGACGGTGGACGTCGACCCGCGGACCCTGGCGATGGACCCGGCGCACCTGGACGCCCTGATCGCCGAGGACGCCGCCGCGGGCCTGGTGCCCACGCTGGTGTGCGCGACGATCGGCACCACGTCCACCACCGCGGTCGACCCGGTCGCCGCCGTCGGCGAGGTGTGCCGCCGGCACGGCGTCTGGCTGCACGTCGACGCCGCGTACGCGGGCGTGGCCGCCGTCTGCCCCGAACTGCGGTGGCTGAACGACGGCCTGGCCGAGTACGCCGACTCCTACGCCACCAACCCGCACAAGTGGCTGCTGACCAACTTCGACTGCAACCTGCTGTGGGTGGCCGACCGCGCGCCGCTGACCGGGGCGCTGTCGATCCTGCCGGAGTACCTGCGCAACCAGGCCACCGAGTCCGGCGCGGTCATCGACTACCGCGACTGGCAGATCCCGCTCGGCCGGCGGTTCCGCGCGCTGAAGCTGTGGTCGGTGATCCGCTGGTACGGCGCCGAGGGGCTGCGCGAGCACATCCGCACCGGCGTGGCGCTGGCGCAGCGGCTCGCCGGGTGGATCCGCGACGAACCCGGGTTCGTGCTGTTCGACCACCACCCGCTGAGCCTGGTGTGCTTCCGCCCGGCCTGGGACGGCCTGCCCGAGGACGAGGCGGACGCGGCGACGCTGCGCCTGATGGAGCGGCTCAACGCGTCCGGCGACCTGTACCTCACCCACACCAAGGCGGGCGGCCGGGTGCTGCTGCGCATGGCGATCGGCGCCCCCGCCACGCGGGAGGAGCACGTGCGGTCCGCGTGGCGGCGGATCGTCGAGGAGACCCGCGCGATCGAGCGGGAAACGGCCCGGTAGGCGGCGCGCCCGGCGGGCGGCGGCTCGGCGGGCGGCGGGCTCAGTAGGCGGCGGTGCCGCCGTCGACGCTGATCGCCGCGCCGGTGATGCCGCCGCCCTCGTCGGAGGCCAGCAGCACGGCGACCGCGGCGACCTCCTCCACGGTGGTGGGCCGCTTGAGGGACGACTCCTGGGCGAACAGCTCGACCATGCCCTCGTAGGTCAGGCCCATCGCCGCGGCGGCCGCCGGGCCGGTCTCCCGGACGACGTCGGTGATGACCAGGCCCGGGCAGATGGCGTTGACGGTCACGCCGGACGTGCCCACCTCGCGCGCCACGCTCTTGGTGAGGCCGTTGACGGCGTGCTTGGCCGCCACGTACGGGCCGATGCCCGGCTTGCCGTGCTTGCCCTCCACCGAGGAGATGTTGATGATCCGGCCGTACTTGCGGGCGGTCATGTGCGGCAGCGCCGCGCGGGTTCCCCAGAACGTGGAGTACAGGTTCCAGCGCAGGACCCGCTCCCACTCCTCGTCGGTGGTGTCGGCGACCGGCGCCGGGTCGGACGACCCGCCGGCGTTGTTGACCAGCACGTCGATGCGGCCGAACCGGGAGACGGTCTCGTCGATCAGCCGCTCCACGTCGGCCTTGCGGGTCACGTCCCCCGGCACGAAGACCGCGCGGTCGCCGGCGTCCAGCTCCTTGAGCGCCTGCTCGCCCTTGGCCGGGCTGCGCCCGTTCAGCACGACCGTGGCGCCCTCCCGCAGGAACGCCTCGGCGATGCCCTTGCCGATACCGCGGGTGCCGCCGGTGATGGCCGCGACCCTCCCGTCCAGCTTCATGCCCGAACTCCGTCCTCAGATTGCAGCACACCCCCCGAGACGCCCCCGATCGTTGATCAACTTTACTGGGGACGTCAGCGGCGGGTGTGCCGCACGTGAGGAAAGGGCGGCCGGCGGGAGGGCCGCGCGGGTCAGCCGATGCGCAGGGCGCGCAGGAAGCGGCGCGTCAGCGACAGCCGCGCCTCCTGCTGCTGCGCCTCGCGCTCCGTCCGCGGCTCGGCGGGCGAAGCCGGCGCGGCGGGGCCGCCGGCCGCCGGGGCGGTGCGGTACTCGGCCAGCTCGTAGTGCACCGGCAGCGAGCGCAGGCTGCGCATCAGCGGGGACGACCGCCACGGCAGCTGGTCGGGCGGCAGCGCCAGCCGCAGCATGGAGAACCGCTCGAACAGCCGGCCCACCGCGATCGTGGTGATCGTGGTGGCCAGGTCGCGGGCCACGCAGGCGTGCGGGCCCGCGCCGAAGGCGACGTGCGCGCGCGAGCTGTAGACCGAGTCGGGCGCCTGCCCGCCGGTGAACGCCGGGTCGCCGTGCGCGGCCGCGACCGACAGGATGACCGGGTCGCCCGCCGCGATGGTGTACCGGCCCATCCGCACGTCCGTGCGGGGGAAGCGGAGGGTCAGGTTGGCCATGGGCGGACTGGCCAGGGCGGCCCGGTTGACCGCCTCCTGGATCAGCCCGGCCGAGACGCTGTCGCGCGCTCCGGAGTCCCCGCCGATGACCTCCAGCACGGTCCCGGTGATGAGCGTCCCGCAGTAGTCGCCGATCAGCGCGACCACCATGAACAGCTCGCGGGTCAGCTCCTCGACGGTCAGGTCGGGCGCCGCGGCGGCCATGTGGCCGGGCAGGTCGTCGCCGGGGTCCGTCTTCGCCCGCGCGCACAGGTCGCGCACGGCGGCCAGCAGCCGCGCCTGCGCCTCGGCCGCGTCCGGACCGGCGTCCACCAGGCGCCACATGTCCATCAGCAGGTCCTCGGCCCGGCCGTCGGTGAAGCCGAGCAGCCGGTTGCTGATCATCAGCGGCAGCGGGCGGGCGTACTGCGCGGCCAGGTCGGCCGTGCCGGCGCGGCCGCTCCCCTCGCCGAGCACCGTGATCAGGTCGTCGGCGTACTGGGAGATGGCGTGCTCCAGCTCGCGGGCCTGCGGGCGGCCGCGCTCCTGGAACGGCCGCAGCCCCTCGATCCACGCGCCGCGCAGCCGCGACAGCTCGGCGCCGTCCCGGAAGATCGAGTTGTCGGCCTGCATGGCGGGCATCAGCGGCCAGTCGGCCGGGACCCGGCCCTCGGTGTAGGCGCGCCAGTTCTCCAGGCGCTTGCTCCAGATGTCGCGCGGGTCCCGCAGGATGTCCAGCACCTGCGGGTAGCCGATGACCAGCCAGATGGGCACGCCGAGCACGTCGACCGGAGCGACCGGCCCGTGCGCGGCGCGCAGCCGTTCGTAGTAGAAGGCCGGGCGCTGTTCGTAGTCGCGGCAGATCAGCGGTTCGACCGCGAGCTGTTCCAGGGGCGGATGGGCTTCGGCTCTGGGCGTCGCGTGGTTCATCGCGAGCACTTTAGACGAACGAACCTGGTGTGATCAGCAGCTACAGCGAAATCGTCGGACATCAGGGGCGAAACTCCCGGGTGGTGCGTCTCGGTACGGTCCGGCCGCCGCCTTTCGCCGGACCGCGGTCAGCGCCTGTAGAGCCCCTCGGCGTAGCTCGGCCCGTAGTAGGCCTCCAGCTGCTCCAGGGTCTCCTCGGTGACCTGGACGCTCTTGACCATGCGGGCGTGCGAGGGCAGCGCGTCCGGCCGCCAGGTGTCCGGCTGCCACAGCCGCGAACGCAGCAGCGCCTTGGGGCAGTGGAAGAAGATCTGCTCGATCTCCACCACCAGCGCCAGGTCGGGGCGGTGCCCCTTGACGATCATCTCGTCGAAGAACGGCGCGTCGCGCACCAGCCGGGCGCGCCCGTTGATCCGCAGCGTCTCGGTCCGGCCGGGCACCAGGTAGATCAGCCCGACGTGCGGATTGGCCAGCACGTTGCGGAAGCCGTCGACCCGCCGGTTGCCGGGGCGGTCCGGGAGGGCGATGGTGGCGTCGTCGATGACATGGGTGAAGCCGGGCGGGTCGCCCTTGGGGGACACGTCGCAGGACCCGTCGGCGCCGCTGGTGGCGACCAGGCAGAACGGCGAGTGCGCCAGCCACTCGCGGTCCCAGTGGTGCAGCCGCGTGCGCTCCTTGGTGACGGCCCGCGGCTTGGGCGGGCCCACCAGGGCGCGCAGCTCGTCCTCCGAAGCGACCTCCACGAAACCGTCCCGCATCACGTCCTCCGTTCCAGGCGCCGCCAGCGTACTGCGGGCGGGGCGGAGGCGGATGGGCCGGGGCGCGGTCCCTACCGGACGGGACGTCCCGGCCGCGCCCCGGCCATCGGCCGCGTCACCGCGGCCCCGGCCCCGTGCGCCGCTCCGCGAGCCCGGCGGCCACCTCCAGCCACCCGGAGAGGCTCCGCGCCCCGGCCGCGGCCGCCACGCGCGCCCCCTCCGGCGGCGGGCCGGAGCACGGGACGACGTGCACGCCGGACGGGGCCACCGCCAGCGTGAAGTCCGCGGTCGTGATCTCGGCGGAGAACCCGGCGTGGCGCAGCGCCGCGGCCCACACCGCCAGGGCGTGGCCGGACGCCCCGTCCGGCAGGCGCGCCATGGTGGACGCGTCGCCGGGCCCGGCGTCGACCAGCGGGCCGTAGCGGCCGGTCAGCACCGCCGCGGCCTCGTCCAGCGAACGGGCGAACCGCAGGCCGTCGGGGGCGGCCAGACGCCAGCCCCCGCCCGGCCAGGGGACCGCCTTCACCCGCCGCAGGCCGGGCGACGGCGCGCGGGCCAGCAGGGCGGCCAGCGCGCGCTGCCGCCGGACCGCCCCGCCCCCCTCCAGCGGGGCGATCCGCTCCGTCCAGGTGGCGGCCGAACCGCACATTCCGCACACGGCGCGCCTACGGCATCACGTCGCCGCTGTTGGGGCCGAGCGTCTGCCCCGTGTAGAGGTTGCCGCCCGGGTCCGAGGCCAGCAGGACGGCGGTCGGCGCGACCTCCTCCGGCCGGCCGAAGCGGCCCAGCGGAAGCTCGGCCTCCTTGGCCGCCTGCCACTGCGGGCTCAGCCCGTCGATCAGCGGCGTCACGATCGGGCCGGGCGCGATGGCGTTGACCAGCACGCCGTGCCGCGCCGCCTCCCGCGCCAGCGCCTTGGTGAAGCCGATCACCCCGGCCTTGGCCGCCGAGTAGTGCGTCAGCCCCTCGCCGCCCTTGAGGCCCAGCTGCGACGCCACGTTGATCACCCGGCCGCCGCCCGCCTCGACCATGTGCGGGACGACGTAGCGGCAGCACAGGAACACGCTGCGCAGGTCCACGTCCAGCATCCGGTCCCAGGTGGCGGGGTCCATCTCCACCAGCGGCACCTCGGTGAGGATGCCCGCGCAGTTGACCAGCACGTCGATGCCGCCGTGCGCGTCGATCGCCGCCTCGGCCATGGCGCGGACGGCGTCGGCGTCGGTGACGTCCACCGTGTGCCGGGTGACGGCGGTGCCCGCGGGCAGTCCGGCGGCGACCTTGGCCAGGCCGTCGCCGTCCAGGTCCGCCAGGGCCAGTGCGGCGCCCGCCTCGGCGTAGGCGCGGGCGATGGCGGCGCCGATGCCGCTGGCGGCGCCGGTGATCAGGGCGCGGCGCCCGTTCAGAACCGTCATGTCGTCCTCCAGGGGGTCTTCTCAGTCCGGGAACCGGACGGTCAGGCCGCCGTCCACGATGAGCTGCTGGCCGGTGACGTAGGAGGCGTCGTCGGAGGTCAGGAAGCGGATCGCGGTCGCCACCTCCGACGCGCGGCCCACCCGCCCCGCCGGGATGCCCCGGGCCGCCGCGCGCAACCCCTCGGGGCCGAGCGAGTTGCGCTCGTCCAGCGACTGCGGCGTCTCGATCAGCCCGGGGATGAGGGCGTTGACGCGGATGCCGCGCGGCGCCAGCTCCACCGCCAGCGACCGCACCAGCCCCAGCACGCCCGCCTTGGCCGCCGCGTAGTGGGCGTGGTCGTCCCACCCGTACACGCCGCCGGCGATGGAGGAGATCGCGACCATCGCGCCGCCCCGCTCCATCGCCGCGGCGGCGGACCGGAACACCCGCAGCACCCCGGTGAGGTCGACGCCGAGCATGTCGTCCCAGGCGTCGTCGGTGAGCTCGGCGAGCGGGGCGCGGCGCAGCACGCCCGCGGCCGCCACCGCGATGTCCAGGCGCCCGAAGGTGTCGACGGCGGTGCGCACCAGCGCCTCGACCGCCGCCGAGTCGCGCACGTCGGCGGGCACGGCGACCGCCCGGCCGCCCAGTGCGGCCACCTCGTCCACGACCACCTGCGGGTCGTGCGGGTCGCCCGGGTAGTAGCCGATCACGCTGGCCACGCCCTCCCGGGCGTAGGCGGCGGCGAGGGCGCGGCCGATGCCGCTGGCCCCGCCGCTGATCACGGCGACTTTCGTCATGGATACAGCTCCTCGTGTCGGGTCGGAGGCGGGTCGAAAGGCGGATGGCCGGCGCCGGGGCCGGGCGCAAGGGCCCGGCCCCGGCGCCGCGGTCACGCCGCCGGCGTGTCGGCGGCGGCGGGCTGCCGCGTCGGCCGGCGCAGCTCCTGGTCGGTGCGGCGGGCGCCGATCATGGCCACGCCGGACAGGAAGATCCCCACGGCGCCGGCGAAGAACGCCGCGGTGCCCATCGACAGGTCGGCGCTCAGCAGCACCGACAGCACCGCGGACCCGGCGATCGCGCCGATCGGGCCCATGATGTGGGCGGTGTTCGGGCCGATGCCCCGGACCTTGGCCGGGTACGACTCGCCCATGTAGAACAGCAGCGCCGCGTACGGGCCGAGCAGGAAGAACAGGCCCAGCATGTACAGCGGGACGACGAACGCCGGCGACGCCGGGCCGATCAGCATCAGCGTCATCGCCACGCCGCCCAGCAGCCAGCCGACGATGATCGTCGGGCGGCGGCCGAAGCGGTCGCCGACATAGCCGTGGGTGATGTACCCGGCGAACCCGGCGGCGTTGGCCAGGATCAGCACCAGCAGCGCGCTGTCGAACGACACGCCCTTGGCCTCGGTGAGCACGGTGGTGCCGAGCACCGAGAACACCTGGATGCCCATCCAGTTCAGCAGCCATGCCGCCGACAGGCACAGGGTGTGCCGGCGCAGCTGCGGGGTGAAGATGTCGCGCAGCCGGCCCGTCTCGCCGGCCTCGACGCCCGCCGCCTTGGCCAGCGCGACCGCCTCGGCCTCGCGGCCCTCGGCGCGCAGCTCGCGCACCCGCTTGAGGTTGACGAAGACCGGCGACTCCGGCAGCCGCCGCACCAGCACGACGATCACCACGGCCGGGAAGGTGGCGATGAGGAACACCCCGTGCCAGCCGACCGAGGACAGCAGCACCGCCGACACCAGCGCCGACAGCAGCGCCCCGACCGGCCATCCCGACTGCACGAAGCTGTACATGAAACCGCGGCGCCGGTTGTTCCCGTACACCTCGTTGAGGTAGACGCTGTTGACGACCTCCTCCGAGTAGCCCAGGCCGGACAGCGCCCGGATGAGGATCATGGACAGCTTGCCGCCGGCCAGCGCGGTCAGCCCGGACACCACCGCGGCGCCGGCGGTGGTGACGGCCAGGGCGCTGCGGCGGCCCCAGCGGTCCAGCATCGGCCCGACGACCAGCGAGACGACGAACGTGCCCAGGGTGATCCAGGTGGACACGTTCGTGGCGGTGCTGGAGCTCCAGCCGTAGTCGTCGGAGATGGCGGGCAGCAGGGTGCCGAACAGCGTGTAGTCGAACACGCTGAACACCCAGGCGAAGAAGCAGACGATGGAGACGCGGCGCACGGCCGCCGGGGCGAGCGGCTCGCCCCCGGGGGGCAGGGACACGGTTCTTCCGGACATGGGCAGCCTTCGTGTGCAGGGATGAGGGAAGGGAGGGACGCGGCTCGCCGCTGAGCCGCGGGGAAGCGGGGCGACCGGGTGACGGGGAAGCGGGGCGGTGCGGGACCCGGCGCGGACGGGCGATCCGCGCCGGGCGGGCGGGTCGGCGCGGGTCAGCGCGGGTTGCGCCGGGCGAAGTCGTCGGCGATCTCGTCGAAGGTGACCCAGCGGACGCCGTCGTGCTCGTTGATGTGCTCGATGATCCGCTCGTGCATGAGCAGGGTCTGCGGACGGCCCGACACGTCCGGGTGGATCGTCATGGTGAACACCGCGTAGTCGCACTCGCGGTGCACCCAGTCGAACTGGTCCAGCCACATCTGCTCGATGTCGCGCGGGTTGACGAAGCCGTGGCTGTTCGGGCTGGCCTTGATGAACATCATCGGGGGCAGGTCGTCCAGGTACCAGGACGCGGGGATCTCGATCAGCGCGGTCTCCTCGCCGCGCTCCAGCGGCCGCATCCACTCCTCGGCCGGCCGGTCGTAGTCGATCTTCGTCCAGGAGTCGCCGACGCGGACGTAGTACGGCTCGAAGTCGCGGTGCATCAGCGAGTGGTCGTACTTGATGCCGCGCTCCAGCAGCAGCTCGTTGGTGACCGGCGAGAACTCCCACCAGGGCGCCACGTAGCCGGTGGGGCGCCGGCCCGTGCGGCCCTCGATCAGCTCGATGCAGCGGTCCAGGATCGCGGCCTCCTGCTCCCGGCTCATCGCGATCGGGTTCTCGTGGCTGTAGCCGTGCACGCCGATCTCGTGCCCGGCCGCCACGCAGGCGTCGAACTCGGCGGGGAAGGTCTCGATCGAGTGGCCCGGCCAGAACCAGGTGGACGGCAGCTCGTACCGGCGGAACAGCTCCAGCAGCCGCGGCACGCCGACCTCGCCGGCGAACAGGCCGCGGGAGATGTCGCAGGGGGAGTCCTCCCCGCCGTACGACCCGAGCCAGCCGCCCACCGCGTCGACGTCCACGCCGTACGCGACCAGGATTTCCTTTGCCATGATCTCCCTCTTTCAGACGGTTTCGGTCGTCAGGGACCGCGTCGGCGCCGCGGGGCGGCCGAGCGCGCCCGCCTCGACGAGCCAGGTCCGGCAGCGCGCGGCCACCCGCGCCGGAGACCCGGACGGGTCGGCCGCGATCGCCGCCGCCAGCAGCAGCCGCGCCTGCCAGGGCGACAGGTCGCCGGCGAACAGCGCCCCCGCGGCGGCCAGGTCGGCGCCGCCCCCGGCGTAGAGGCCGACCACGGCGCCCTCGCCGACGCGGCTGGCGACCGCCACCGGGATGCCTTCCCGCAGCAGGTCCAGGCACGCGGCCGTGGTCTCCGGGGTGGCGTTGCCGGCGCCGAACCCGGCGAGCACGACGCCCCGGGCCCCCGCGTCGCGGGCCGCGCGCACCGCGGCGGCGTCGGCGCCGAGGTACTGCGCCACCACGTCGACCCTCGGCAGGTCGGCGTGGTGCCCGGTCAGCAGCGGCCGGGGCAGCGCCGGGACGGCGTGCGGCCGCACCCCCGCCTCGTCCACCCGGGCCAGCGGGCCGCGCCCCGGCGCGGCGAACGCGGCCGGCGACAGGCTGCTGACCTTGCGGACCCCGGTGGCGGGCCACACCCGGTCGTCGAACACCACGGTCACGCCGGTGCCGCGGGCGGCGTCGGAGGCGGCCCAGCGCAGCGCCGCCGCCAGGTTGCGCGGGCCGTCCGCGGCGGGGTCGTCGAACGGCCGCTGCGCCCCCGTCAGCACCACCGGCACGGCCGAGTCGTGCGCCAGGCCCAGCAGGAAGGCGACCTCCTCGAGCGTGTCGGTGCCGTGCGTGACGACGACCCCGTCGGCGGCGCGGGCCGCGTCGCGCAGTTCGGCGGCCAGGGTCAGCGCGTCGGCGACCGAGGCGGCGAAGCTGGCCGTCCGGCGCAGCTCGCGCACCTCGACGCGCACGCCCGGGTCCGCCCACACGGCCCGGGACGCCGCCAGCAGGTCCGCGGTGGGCACGCCCACCCGCCTGCCGCCCGGCGCGTCGGTGGTGGCGATGGTTCCGCCCGTCCCCACCAGGATCAGTTGACGCACACACCCTCCCCGAACTCCGCTAACGTTTGCGCTAACGATTGCGTACATAGTGGAGACCGCAACGCCGCACGTCAAGACCCTGAACCCGGCGGAACACGGAATTAACGCGCCGGCATCGGCCGCGTAACGGGCGGCGGCGCCGCCGGCGCCGTCGGCCACAATGTGGAGGGACGTCCGCCCCGAAGGAGAACTCCTTGCCCGACCGACCCCGGCTGTCCGATGTGGCGCGCGCCGCCGGCGTGCATATCACCACCGTGTCGCGGGCCCTGCGGGGCAGCGAAGGCGTGGGGGAGGAGACCGCCGAGCGGATCCGCCGCGTGGCCGCCGAGCTCGGCTACGCCCCCCACCCGGCGGCCACCAGCCTGCGCACCGGCCGGTCGAAGATGATCGGCGTGGTGGTGCCGCGGCTGACCGACATCGTGCTCGCCACCATCTACGAGGGCATCGAGGAGGGCGCGGCCGCCGCCGGGTACCAGACCGTCGTCGCCAACAGCGGCGACGACGTCGCCACCCAGCGGCTGCGCACCGAGACGCTGCTCGGCATGCGCGTGGACGGGCTGATCCTCGGCGACGCCCGCACCGACTCCGACCTGGTGCACGACCTGCGCAAGCAGGGCGTCAAGGTGGTGCTGACGTCCCGCCGGCTGCCCGGCGCGGTGTCGGTCACCTGCGACGACCTGGAGGGCGGCCGGCTGGCCGGACGGCACCTGCTGGCCCTCGGCCACCGCCGGGTCGGGATCATCGCCGGCCGGCCGTACGCGTCCACCGGCATCGAACGCACCCGGGGGTTCCGCGAGGTCTACGCCGAGGCGGGCGCGCCCGTCCCCGACGAGTACGTGCTGACCTCCCCGTTCGACGCCGAGGGCGGGCGGCGCGCCGCCGAGGCCCTGCTCGCGCTCGACCCGCGCCCCACCGCCCTGTACGCGGTCAACGACTTCGCCGCCATCGGCGCCATGGGCACCATCCGCGCCGCCGGCCTGCGGGTCGGCGAGGACGTCTCGGTCGTCGGCTACAACGACGTGTCGATCGCCGCCGACCTGCCGGTGTCGCTGACCACCGTCCGCTCGCCCATGCGGGAGATGGGCCGCGCCGCCGCCGCGGCCGTCATCAAGCTCATCGAGGGCGGCACCGCCCGCTCCCGCCGCCTGGCGCCCACCCTGGTCGAACGCGCCTCCAGCCGCCCCGCTCCCCGGGCCCGCTGACCGCTGCCGGCCGGGCGCGCGGGCGGCGCCGCGCGGTTCAGCCGCGGGCGACGAGGCGGGCGTCGGCCTCGGCGGGGGAGTACAGGTGCTCCACCAGCAGGGCGGCCGCGCCGCGGACGCCGGCGCGGTCGCCGAGCGTGCCGGTGACGACCTGCAGGTGGCGGGTGGCGCGGGGCAGCGCCCGCCGGTAGAGGGTCTCGCGGACGCCGGTGACGAAGTGCGTCTCGGCCAGGTCCCCGGCGATCATCAGGATGCCGGGGTTGAGCGTGCACACGACGGTGGTGAGCACCTCGCCGACGCGGCGCCCGGCCTCGCGCGCCAGCCGCACCGCCTCGGGACGCCCGGCCAGCAGGTGCTCGCGCACCCGCGCGCCCGACTCGGCCGGCACGCCGAGCGCGGTGAGCCGCCGGGCCAGCGCGCCGCCGCCGGCGACCGCGGCCAGGCAGCCGTGCATGCCGCACATGCAGCGCGCCTCGCTGTCGTGCAGGCGGATATGGCCGATGTCGCCCGCCCCGCCGTCGACGCCCCGGTACACCGCGCCGTCGACCACCACCCCGGCGCCGATCCCGGTGGACGCCTTCACCAGCACGAACGCCCGGCAGTCGGGGTGGGCGGCGGACTGCTCGCCGAGCGCCATCAGGTTGGCGTCGTTGTCGACCAGCACCGGCACGTCGAACGAGCGGCGCAGGTGCTCGCGGATCGGGTAGCCGTCCCAGCCCGGCATGATCGGCGGTTCGACGACCCGGCCGGTGTCGAACTCGACCGGCCCGGGCACGGCCACGCCGATGCCGCAGACCTCGTCCGGGGCGCGTCCGGCCGCGTGCAGCAGCCCGGTGAACCACACGCTCAGCTCGTCCAGGACGCGCCGCGGCCCGTCGGCGATGTGCAGCGGCCCGGTGTGCTCGGCCAGCGGCCGCCCGCCCAGGTCCAGCACGGCGGCGCGGGCGTGGGTGGTGTCCAGGTCGGCGGCGAGCACCACGGCGTGGTCCTCGGCGAACACCAGGCGGGTCGGGGGGCGCCCGCCGGTCGACGACGCCACGCCCGACTCGCGCAGCCACCCCGCCCGCAGCAGCGGTTCGAGCCGCTGCCCGAGCGTCGAGCGCGACAGGCCGGTGGCGGCCTGCAGCTCGCCGCGGGTGCGGGCCTGCCCGCTGCGGACGAGCGCCAGCAGCCGCCCCGACGTCGCCGGCGCCGCACCACCCGTCATGGCTCGCCCTCCGAAGCCCTCAGCCCTTGCCGGCACCGCCCCCGGTGCGCAACGTGCCGCACCGCGCCCGGTCGGCGGCGCCGTTGCGGGCACGCGCTCCAGGCGATCATAGGGACGCGCGGGCCGGCGGCGGCCATGAACCCGATGAACGCCACCGCCGCCGCGAGCGCGTCTTCCCGGGGTCCGCGCATCGCCCTCCTCTCGCGTCCAGGGTCGGCCACGGGGCCGCCGCGGTCTTGCCGTCGCGGGCGCGGAAGCATTACTTATGTGTTACGAGAAGTCATAAGTCGGGTTTTTTCTGGTCGAAACCCGACCACTACCGCCGGATGATCGCGCCATAGTGGTGCGTGGAGGGGTGCCCGTGGAAGCAGTCGTCCCGTCCGCCGGACGCGCGCCGCGCGACGTGCTGGACTGCTGACATGGACCGGATCCCCGACGGGCCGGAGGAGGCCGTGGCCCCGGTCCCCGCCTTCCCGCGGCGGGCGTCGCTCCGGCCGGAAAGGACAGTGCCGTGACCTTCACCGCGACCGTGCGGGCGACCCGCTCGGACCGCCTGGACGCCGCCGGCCTGCGCCACGCCGCCGCCCGCGTCCTGATGGCCAACTGGACGGGCTCGTCGACCGTGCCGTCCCGCACCCTGTACCCGCACCAGTGGAGCTGGGACTCGGCGTTCATCGCGCTCGGCCTGCGGCACCTGTCGCCGCGCCGGGCGCAACGCGAACTGGAGACGCTGCTGGGCGCCCAGTGGGACGACGGGCGCCTGCCGCACATCGTCTTCGACGCGGCGACCCCGGCGGACGCCTACTTCCCCGGCCCGGCCTTCTGGCGCGCGGGCCCGAACTCGGGGGTGCGCACCTCCGGGATCGTCCAGCCGCCCGTGCACGCCCTGGCCGCGTGGCAGGTGTACCGGGCCGACCCGGCCGAGGCCGCCCGGCGCGGCTTCCTGGCCCGCGCCTACCCGCGGCTGGCCGCCTGGCACCGCTACCTGGGCACGCGCCGCGACCTGGGCGGGCACGGCCTGGCGGCGATCGTGCACCCGTGGGAGTCGGGCATGGACAACAGCCCGTGCTGGGACGGCCCGCTGGCCCGCGTCGAGCCGGTGCCGCCGTCCTGCTTCCGGCGCCGCGACCTCGACCACGCCGCGTCGGCCGACCGCCCCACCGACCGCGACTACGGCAGGTACGTGCGGCTGGCCGCCGACTACCGCGACCACGGCTACGACGACGCCGCGCCGCACGCGTTCGCCGTCGAGGACCCGGCGTTCAACGCGCTGCTGGTGCTGTCCGAACTGGCCCTGGCGCGCATCGCCGAGGCGGTCGGCGCCGATCCGGCCCCGCACCGCAGGCGCGCCGAGGAGGTCACCGCGGCGCTGCTGGACCGGCTGTGGGACGCGCCGGGCGGCCTGTTCCTGTGCCGCGACCTCGTCGGCGGCGGGCCGATCCGCGAGCACGGCGTCGCCGGGCTGGTGCCGCTGGCCGTGCCCGGGCTGCCGGTCGCCGCCGACCTGGTCCGCACCGCGTGCGGCGAGCGGTTCGGGCTGGGCCGCGTGCACATGGTGCCCAGCTACGACCTGACCGGCCACGCGTTCGACCCGGCCCGCTACTGGCGCGGGCCGAGCTGGTTCAACATCGGCCGGCTCGTCCATCTGGGGCTGCTCGAGCACGGCGAGAGCGCGCGGGCGGAGGCGCTGCGCGCCTCGATGCTGCGCGCCGCCGCCCGGTCGGACTTCGCCGAGTACATCGACCCGCTGACCGGCGAGGGGCACGGCTCCACCGGCTTCGCCTGGACGGCCGCCACCGTCCTGGACCTGCTCGCCGGCGGCTGACCGCCGGGCCGGCCCGAACGCCGAACCGAAAGCCGTCCCGAACGCCGTCCCGGCTGTGGCCCGGCCGCCGGCTCAGCACCCGTCGATGACGGCCCGCAGGATCCGCGGGGTCTCGGGGGCGGGCTCGGCCCGCATGGCCATCTGGTTGAGGGTGTGCCGGAAGGCCTCGACGTCCTCGGGCTTGTCGACGTACTCGGCGCCGTTCGGCCGCGCCAGGTACACCACGTCCGGGAGCTCGGCCTCGGACTGGCGCAGCAGCGTGATCGGGCCGCCCACGCCCGGGTAGCCCCCGGCGGCGAACGGCATCACCTGCACGGTGACGTGCGGCAGCCGGGACATCTCGGCCAGGTGCCGCAGCTGCTCGCGCATCACCTCGGCCCCGCCGAACGGGCGGCGCAGCACGGCCTCGTCGATCATCACCCACAGGTGCGGCGGACGGGACCGCTCCAACATCAGGCTGCGCCGCATCCGCAGCTCCACCCGGCGCTCGACGGTCTCGGCGGGCTCGTCGCCGTGGGTCAGCGCGATCACCGCGCGGGCGTAGTCGGGCGTCTGCAGCAGTTCGGGCACCACGTGCGACTCGTGGCAGCGGATCACCTCGGCGGACTGCTCCAGTCCCAGGTACGTCTCGTACCACTGCGGGATGAGCTCGTGGTAGGGCTGCCACCAGCCCGGCGTCCCGGCCTGCTCGGCCAGCGCCAGCAGCACCGCCCGCTCGGCCTCGTCGGTCACCCCGTACAGGGTGAGCAGGTCGGCCAGGTCGCGCTCCTTGAACCCGGTCCGGCCGGTCTCCATCCGGCTGATCTTGGATTCGGAGCCGCGGATCAGCTCGCCCGCCTCGGCGCGGCTGACGCCGCGCTCCTCCCGCAGCGCGCGCAGCCGCGCCCCCAGGAGCATGCGCGCCACGGTCGGCCCCGGCGCCATCTCGTCCGGCCCGGGCTCGGGCGCCCGCGCCAGGGAGGGCAGCCGGACGCTCAGTGCGCGGCGGGGCGCGGCGAGCCCGCTCGCCGCCGGCTGCGGATCACCGTACGCGTCGTCCGACACCGAACCTCCTCCCGGGCGCGTGGCCGGGCACGGCCACCGGACAAATGTAAGCGCAACGGACATCGCTGTCAGCGTCTGCCGGACAGTCGCAGGTCCCGGGAGGATGCGCGGGGCGGGGCCGGGCGGCGGACGGACGAGACCGCCGA
This sequence comes from Actinomadura keratinilytica, assembly GCF_039539665.1. Lineage (NCBI taxonomy): Bacteria > Bacillati > Actinomycetota > Actinomycetes > Streptosporangiales > Thermomonosporaceae > Actinomadura > Actinomadura keratinilytica. The sequence continues at coordinate 102,301 of NZ_BAABDO010000005.1, read as the reverse complement.
ACGAGAGCCGCCGAACGCCCTACATCGCCCAGCGGCGGAAGCCGCCCTCGCTGTTGATCACCTGCCCGGTGATCCAGGCGGCGTCGTCGGACACCAGCCAGCGCACCAGCCGCGCCACGTCCTCGGGCCGGCCCCACCGCCCGGCGGGCAGCGCCCGGCCCACCCGCCGGGTCAGCTCCTCGTCGGCCCAGCCGGTGTCCACCGGGCCGGGGTTGACCGCGTTCACGGTGACGCCCCGGTCGATCAGCGCGTCCGACAGGCTCAGCGTCATCTGGTGGATCGCGCCCTTGCTGATCGCGTACGGCAGCTCCCGGCTCATCGGCGCCAGGTGCTGGCCGGAGGTGAACAGCACCACGCGGCCGCCGGGGCGCGCGTCGTCGTGCGCGGCGGCGAACGCCTGGGCGAGCAGCACGCCGGCGCGCGTGTTCACCGCCCAGCTCAGGTCCAGCTCCTCGGCGGTGACCTCGGCCAGCGACTGGTAGGAGCTGCGCGCGTGGTTGACCACCAGCACGTCCACCGCGCCGAACGCCTCGACCGCGCGGGCCACGACGCGCGCCGGCGCGCCGGGGTCGGCGAGGTCGGCGGCGAGGTGCGCCAGGCGCGGACCGGTGCCGCCCAGCTCCTTCAGCACGCCGTCGATCCCGGCGGGGTCGGCGCCCCAGGGCTGCTCGGCGTCCGCGGGCGCCCACGAGTGCACCAGCACGCGGGCGCCGGCCGCCAGCAGCTCGCGCGCCACGGCGAACCCGATGCCCCGGCGGCGGCTGACCCCCGTCACGATCGCGACGCGGCCGTCCAGGGGCGGGGAGCTGTGAGAATCCGTCATGGCGCTACACCGTCGCGGCCCGCGACCGGGGCCGTCAACAGGTTTTCCGCGCGGGGGCCGCGGCGCGGCCGGCTCAGGCGCGGACGGCGTAGCGGCGCACGCCGCCGTCCTCGGACACGTCGAGCACGCCCTGGTCGGCGAGCACGTCGAGATGCGCGTCGATCTCCAGGACGGCCAGCATGCGGCTGAACACGTCCAGCTCCTCCAGCGTGCGGCGCCGCCGCGTCCACGGCATGGCGGCCGCCACCTCGAACGCCGTGGACCGCCCCGCGCGCACCTGCCGGGCGGCGGTGTCCAGCCGCTCCTCGTGGTGGCGCAGCAGCTCCTCCACGCGGGCGCGGGTGCTCGGCGCGACCGGGCCGTGCGCGGGCAGCAGCAGCGTGTCGGGCATGTCGCGGACGAGCCGCAGCGACGCCAGGTAGCTGCGCAGCGGCTTGGGCTCCGGCTCGGTCTCCAGCCCGATCGACGGGGTGATGTGCGGCAGCACGTGGTCGCCGGAGAACAGCAGCCCCGCCGCCGCGTCGCGCAGCACGACATGGCCGCGGGTGTGGCCGGGCGTGGCGAACACGTCCAGCTCCCGGCCGGTCAGCGCGAGGCGCTCGCCGTCGTCCAGCCACGCGTCGGGCAGCGTGTGCGGCACGTCGCGCTCCTCCGGCCGCACGCCCATCGCCGCGACCTCGTCGGCGATCCGGGACGCGCCGCACCGGCGCAGCAGCTCCACCTGCCGCGGATGCAGGCCCTTGCGCACGTCGAACGCCTCGAGGGAGTGCCGCTCGCCGCGGCCGATGCGCACCCGGGTGCCGAACTCCTCGCGCAGCGCCAGGGCCTGCGAGTAGTGGTCCCAGTGGGCGTGGGTGACCAGGAACTGCGCCACGTCGTCGACGCGGTGCCCCAGCAGGCGCAGCGCCCCCTCCAGGGACTTGCGGGCGTCCGGCATCGCCCAGCCGGAGTCCACCACGACCGGCCCGCCCGGGTCCTCGATCACGTAGACGTTGACGGCGTGCAGGGACGCGACGGGCAGCGGAAGGGGGATGCGGTGGACTCCCGGGGCGACCGGGTGCGCGCCCGGCTCGGTCCAGTCCGCGGGCTGCTCCAGGGCCGGTACCGCCACCTGCGTTCCTCCAGCTTCTCCGCCGCGATGTCCACGGGTGACGGTACCCCATCCCAGAATCGCGTTCTAAATTCGGGGTGGCGGAGTCGCCGGCCGCGGGCGCGCGTCAGCGGGTGTCGAGGAAGCGGTCCAGGACGCGGGTGCCGAACCGCAGGCCCTCCACCGGGACGCGCTCGTCCACGCCGTGGAACATGCCCTGGTAGTCCAGCTCCGGCCCGAGCAGCAGCGGCGCGAACCCGAAGGAGCGGATGCCGATCCGGTGGAACGCCTTGGCGTCGGTGCCGCCCGACATCACGTACGGCACCGGGTGCGCGGCCGGGTCCTCGGCCCGCAGCGCGTCGGCCAGCGCCGCGAACGTCGGCCCGGTCGGGTCGGCGGACGGCGCGTCGTCCTCGTTGATGAACTCGCGCGTCACCGACGGGCCGAGCAGCCGGTCCACGGTGGCCAGGAACTCCTCCTTGGTGCCGGGCAGGAAACGCCCGTCCACCTGCGCGGTCGCCACCCCCGGCACGACGTTGACCTTGTAGCCGGCCTCCAGCCGGGTCGGGTTCAGCGAGTTGCGGATCGTGCCGGCGAACAGCCGGCCGACCCGGCCGAGCCGCCGGGCCTCCTCGTCCAGCCGGTCGTGGTCGATGGTGGTGCCGAGCGCCTCGGCCAGGCCGTCCAGCAGCGCCCGCACGCCCGGGGTGAGCCGCACCGGCCACTCGTAGGCGGCCAGCCGCGACACCGCGTGGCACAGCTCGGCGACGGCGTTGTCGGGCGCGGGCTTGGAGCCGTGCCCGGCCGTGCCGCGCGCGGTCAGCCGCATCCACGTGGTGCCGCGCTCCCCGGTGGCGATCGGGTAGATGCGCTTGTCGGGCGGGGACCCGTCGGCCGTGTGCGGGGTGACGCTGAACCCGCCGGACTCGCTGATCGCCTCGCCGACGCCGGTGAAGAAGTCGCGGTGCTCGCGCACCACGTGGTACGAGCCCAGGCGGCCGGTGCACTCCTCGTCGGCCAGGAACGCCAGCACCAGGTCGCCGCGCGTGCGGCGGCCCTCGCGCAGCCGCTGGCGCACCACCGCCAGCGTCATGGCGAGCGAGCCCTTCATGTCGACGGCGCCGCGCCCCCACACGCACCCGTCGCGCACCTCGCCGGAGAACGGGTGCACCGCCCACTCGGACGGGTCGGCGGGCACCACGTCCAGATGCCCGTGGATCAGGAAGGCCGGGGCCGAGGGGTCGGTGCCGGGGATGCGGGCCAGCGTGCTCGCCCGGCCCGGCTCCGACTCCACCACCACGGGCTCGGCGCCGACCTCGTCCAGCAGCCCGGCCACGTACTCGGCGGCGGGCCGTTCGGGATGCGCGTCGCCCTCGCCGCGGTTGACCGTGGCGAAGCGGATCAGGGTGGCGCACAGCTCGGCCACCTCCTGCGCCGCCGTGCGCGCACGCGCCGGGGCCTGGGTCATCGATAACCGCCTTTCGCCGTTTTCCTGCGTTTTCGCCGTGCGGTGCCGTCGTCCGACGCCGCTGCCAATGGTCCGCGATCCATATTTCGATCCGGTGACGAATCGTTCATCGGCGTACCGGAATCGTTCCAGTGGTACGACGCTGCGTGCAACGCGCCTGTCCCCGGCGGGGACCATTTTCGTGCCGCGCCCGCGCCAGAGGGCGGTGCCCGAGGGAGGACCATGACAAGTCGCAAGGGGGCGATCCGGCGGGCGGCCGGGTTCTGCGCGGTGCTGATGACACTGGCCGTCGGCACCGCGGCCTGCGGAGGCGACGGCGGATCGAGCGACGGCACGTTCGTCGCCGGTCACCCCGAACCCGACCACCTCATCCCGAGCAACACCACCAGCAGCTACTCCTGGGACGTCACCGACGAGCTGTTCGAGAACCTGCTCGGCCTGGACAAGAACGGCGACCTCGTCGAGCAGGCCGCCCAGTCGGTCGAGTCGGCCGACCAGAAGGTCTGGACGATCAGACTGCGCCCCGGGCAGAAGTTCCACAACGGCGAGCCGGTCACCGCCCAGAGCTTCGCCGACGCCTGGAACTACGCCGCCTACGGCCCCAACGGATTCCAGGGCAACGACTACTTCTCCCAGATCCAGGGGTACGCCGACCTCAACCCCGAAGACGACGGCGCCGAACCGAAGGCCGACAGGCTGTCGGGCGTCAAGGTCGTCGACGACCTGACCTTGCAGGTCACCCTGGACGCCCCGTTCAGCCAGTTCAAACTGCTGCTCACCCACCCCGCCTACGCGCCGCTGCCCAAGGCCGCGTTCACCGACATCAAGGCGTTCGAGAACAAGCCGATCGGCAACGGGCCGTACATGATGGACGGCTCCTGGGAACGCAATCGGCAGATCAAGCTCAAGGCGTTCCCCGGGTACACCGGCCCGCGCAAGCCCCGCAACAAGGGCGTCATCTGGAAGAGCTACGCCAGCGCCGACACCGCCTACACCGACCTGCGCGCCGGCCGCATCGACGTGATGCAGTCGATCCCCGCGGCCAAGGTGTCGGAGGCGCGGCGGATCCTCGGCGACCGGGTGCTGCCCCGCCAGACCGGCACGTTCGACTACCTGGGCTTCCCGGTGTTCGACAAGCGGTTCGCCGATCCCGACCTGCGCCGCGCGATCTCCATGGCGATCGACCGCAACGGCATCAACAAGGCCGTCTTCGACGGCACCTACACCGTGGCCGACTCGCTGCTGCCGCCGCTGATCAAGGGCCATCGCAAGGGCGCCTGCGGCGAGCTGTGCACCTACGACCCCGCCAAGGCCAAGCAGCTGTTCGACAAGGCGGGCGGTTTCTCCGGGACGCTGGAGCTGTACTTCTCCAACGCCCAGCCCAGCTACGAGCAGTGGATGCAGATCGTCGCCAACCAGCTCAAGCAGAACCTCGGCATCCAGGACATCCAGTTCCGCAAGATCCCGGTGTCGGACTACCTGTCGATGCTGCGCGCCCGCGAGGAGAAGGGCCCGTACCGGCAGAACTGGGAGGCCGACTACCCCAGCGCGCAGAACTACCTGGAGCCGCAGTTCCACTCCGCCAAGAACCGCATGGGCTGGACCAGCGAGGAGTTCGACGACCTGATCGCCAAGGGCAACGCCGCCCCGACCGAGGAGGCGGCGATCGGCTACTACAACCGGGCCGAGGACGTGGCGCTGCGCGAGGCGCCGATGGTCCCGCTGTGGGTCTGGCGGGGCTTCGGCGGCAGGTCCGACAAGGTGGCCGACGTCACCATCACCCCCTACGCCACGGGCCTGGTCACCCACGAAGTGACGGTGAAGTAGCCGGGCATGTGGCGCTATGTCGCGCGGCGGGTGCTGCAGGCGGTCCCGGTCTTCCTGGGCACCACGTTCCTGATCTACGCCATGGTGTTCGCCCTGCCCGGCGACCCGATCCAGGCGCTGGCCGGGGAGAAGCCGCTGGCCCCGTCGGTGGTGCACGCGCTGCGGGAGCGCTACAACCTCAACGACCCGCTGCTCGTGCAGTACGTCAAGTACCTGGGCGGGCTGCTGCGGGGCGACCTCGGCGAGACCTTCGACGGGCAGGACGTGGCCGGCGTGCTGGCGGGCCGCTGGACGGTCACCGCGCAGCTCGCCCTCACCGCCTGGCTGTTCGAGCTGGTCATCGGGATCGCGCTCGGGGTGTGGGCGGGGCTGCGCCGCGGGCGGCTGGCCGACACGCTCGTGCTGGGCGGCACCACCCTGGTCATCGCCGTGCCGGTGTTCGTCCTCGGCTACACCGCGCAGATCGTCCTCGGCCTGAACCTCGGGTGGTTCCCCACGGCGGGCACCGACGACGGGTGGCCGATGAGCTACCTGCTGCCGGGGCTGGTGCTCGGGTCGCTGGGCCTGTCGTACGTGGCGCGGCTGACCCGCACCAGCCTGGCCGAGAACCTGCGCGCCGACTACGTGCGCACCGCCCACGCCAAGGGGCTGACCAAGGCGCGGGTGGTGGGACGGCACACGCTGCGCAACTCGCTGATCCCCGTGGTGACCTACCTCGGCGTCGACTTCGGGTCGCTGATGGGCGGCGCCATCGTCACCGAGGGCATCTTCAACCTGCCCGGCATCGGGCAGCAGGTGTTCGAGTCGATCCAGCTCAAGGAGGGGCCGGTGGTCGTCGGCGCGGTCACCCTGCTGGTGCTGATCTTCCTGGCCGTCAACCTGCTGGTGGACCTGCTGTACGGGCTGCTGGACCCGAGGATCCGCTATGACTGACAAGATCGCAGACGCCGACGGCGCGCCGCCGGAGCCGGGGGCGCCCGACGCGCCGGACGCGGGCGCGGTCGTCCCGGGCACCTCGGCGGCGGTCGCCGCGCAGGCCGGCGGCGTGGTCTCGGGGGCGTCGCTGTGGCAGGACGCCTGGCACGACCTGCGGCGCCGCTGGCTGTTCTGGGCGTCGGCGGCGATCCTGCTGCTGGTCGGCGCCATGGCGGCGGCGCCCGGGCTGTTCACCGACCGCGGCAGGAACGAGGGCTGCGACCCGAACGCCGCCAAGCTGCCGCCGGGCGGCGGGCACCTGTTCGGCACCGACGTGTCGGGCTGCGACTACTTCGCCCACGTCGTCCACGGCGCCCGCCCGACCCTGCTGATCGGTGTGGCGGTGACGGCGTTCGCGCTGGTCATCGCCGTGGTGTTCGGGATGCTGGCGGGCTACTACGGCGGCGCGCTGGACGCCCTGATCGCCCGCGTCACCGACGTGTTCTTCGGACTGCCGTTCGTGCTGGGCGCCACGGTGATCCTGGTGGCCTTCCCCGGCCACGGCATCGGCGCGATGACGCTGGTGCTGGTGCTGCTCGGCTGGACCACCATGATCCGCATCATGCGGGCGCAGGTGATCGCGGTGCGGGACGCCGACTACGTGCAGGCGGCGCGGCTGCTCGGCGCGTCCGACCTGCGGATCATGCGCCGGCACATCCTGCCCAACGCGATCGCCCCGGTGGTCGTGGTGGCCACCCTCAACGTCGGCAACGTGATCGCGGGGGAGGCGACGCTGGACTTCCTCGGCGTGGGCCTGCAGTACCCGCAGGTGTCGTGGGGCCTGCAGCTCAACCAGGCGCAGTCCTACTTCGTCGACCACCCGCATCTGCTGATCTTCCCCGCGGTGTTCCTGTCGGCGACCGTGCTGAGCTTTCTGATGCTCGGCGACGCCGTCCGCGACGCCCTCGACCCCAGGCTGCGGTGACAAGGTGACCGAAGTACCCGAGGCGACCGGCCCGGCGCACGCGACCGGGCCGCAGCAGGCCGCACCGGACCGGGCGGCCGCGCTGCTGGAGGTGACGGACCTGAGCGTGGAGTTCGCCGTCCGCGGGCAGACGGTGCGGGCCGTCAACGGCCTGTCGTACACCCTCGGCGAGGGGGAGACCGTCGCGATCCTGGGCGAGTCCGGCTCGGGCAAGAGCGTGGCCGCGCAGGCCGTCATGGGCATCCTGGACAGCCCGCCCGCCCGGATCACCGGCGGGTCGGTGCGGCTGCGCGGCGAGGAGCTGCTCGGCCTGCCCGAGCGGCGCCGCCGCGCCTACCGGGGCGCCCGCATCTCCATGATCTTCCAGGACGCGCTGACCGCGCTGAACCCGGTGTTCACCGTCGGCGACCAGCTGGCGGAGATGTTCCAGGTGCACCGGGGGATGAAGCGCCGCGAGGCCAGGGCGCGGGCGGTGCAGCTGATGGAGCGGGTGCGCATCCCGGCCGCCCGCACCCGGCTGGGCGACTACCCGCACCAGTTCTCCGGCGGCATGCGCCAGCGCATCATGATCGCCATGGCGCTGGCGCTGGAACCGGACGTGCTGATCGCCGACGAGCCCACCACGGCGCTCGACGTGACCGTCCAGGCGCAGATCATGCGGCTGCTGGCCGAGCTGCGCGACGAGCTGCGCATGGGCATGGTGCTCATCACCCACGATCTGGGGGTGGTGGCGGGCGTCGCCGACCGGATCGCGGTGATGTACGCCGGGTCGGTGGTCGAGCAGGCCGCGGCGAGGGAGCTGTACGCGCGGCCCGCCCACCCGTACACGGCCGGGCTGCTGGCGTCGGTGCCGCGCCTGGACCGCAAGGGCGCGCCGCTCGTCCCGATCAAGGGCGCGCCGCCGGACCCGGCCGCGCTGCCGCCCGGCTGCCCCTTCCATCCGCGCTGCCCGCGCGCCGAGGCGGTGTGCGCGGCCGAGCGCCCGCCCGTGGTGGAGGTCGGCGGGCCGGGGCACACCGCCGCCTGCCATTTCGCCGGGGAGGTGCGCGGTGCCCGGTAGCGACGCCGCTCCGATCCTCCAGGTGGAGGGGCTGGTCAAGCACTACCCCGTCACGCAGGGCGTGCTGTTCAAACGCACCGTGGGACGGGTGAAGGCGGTCGACGGCGTGGACCTGGAACTGCGGCGGGGCGAGACGCTCGGCATCGTCGGGGAGTCGGGGTGCGGCAAGTCGACGCTGGCCAAGCTGCTGCTGGCGGCCGAGCGCCCCACGGCCGGGACGGTGCGGTTCGACGGACGCGACGTGTTCGCGCTGCCGCGCCGCGAGCTGCGGGCGCTGCGCCGCCGCATCCAGATGGTGCTGCAGGACCCGTACTCGTCGCTCAACCCCCGCATGACCGTCGGCGACATCGTGGGGGAGCCGTTCGAGATCCACCCGGAGGCGGCGCCGAAGGGGGAGCGGCGGGCGCGGGTGCAGGAGCTGCTGGAGCTCGTCGGCCTCGACCCCGGGCACGTCAACCGCTACCCGCACCAGTTCTCCGGCGGGCAGCGCCAGCGCATCGGCATCGCCCGCGCGCTGGCGCTGCGGCCGGAGGTGATCGTGTGCGACGAGCCGGTGTCGGCGCTGGACGTGTCGGTGCAGGCGCAGGTGATGAACCTGCTGGCCGAGCTGCAGCGCGAGCTGGGCCTGGCGTACGTGTTCATCGCGCACGACCTGGCCGCCGTCCGGCACATCTCCGACCGGATCGCGGTCATGTACCTGGGGAAGATCGTCGAGACGGGGGACGAGGCGCGGATCTACGAGCATCCCACGCACCCCTACACGCAGGCGCTGCTGTCGGCCGTGCCCGTCCCCGACCCCGAGGCGCCCGGCGGGTGGGCCGGGGGCGTGGCGTTGGAGGGCGAGCCGCCGTCGCCGATCGACCCGCCGTCCGGCTGCCGGTTCCGGACCCGCTGCTGGAAGGCCGCCGAGGTGTGCGCCGAGCGCGAGCCCGAGCTGCGGGTGCGGGACGGCTCGGCGCACCCCAGCGCGTGCCACTTCCCGGCGGAGGCCGCCCGAGACCGGGCGATGGGGTAGCCGGGGCGGTGGGGCGGCGGCGGGATGCCCGTCGCCGCATGGATGTCCGGGCGGCCGGCGGCGGTCCGTAGAGTGGGCGCATGGGGCGCAGAGCGAGGGGCGAAGCGGGGCCGAAGTCCGGCGTGTTCGAGGTCGCCGGGGGCGAGGCGGAACTGCTCCGCGACGCCGACCGCGACGGCGGCTGGATGCTGCTGATCGGCGGCGTGCCCCAGTCGTACGTCGACCTGACCGACCCCACCTACCTGGACTTCGAGTACATGCGGCTGATGGGCGACGTCGTCGACCTGATGGCCATGGAGGGCCAGGCCCTGGACGCGGTGCACATCGGCGGCGCCGCGTGCACGCTGCCCCGCTACCTGGCGGCCACCCGTCCCGGGTCGCGCCAGGTGGTGTTCGAGCCGGACGGGCCGCTGGTGCGGCTGGTGCGCGAGCGGCTGCCGGTCAAGAACGTCCCCGGGCTGAAGATCCGCATCGTGGACGGCCGCGCGGGGACGGCGGCGCTGGCCGACGACGCCGACGACCTGCTGGTGGTGGACGCGTTCGCCGAGGCGTCCATGCCGGTCGAGCTGGCGACCCTCGAGTTCACCCGGGACGCGGCGCGGGTGCTGCGGCCCGGCGGCGTGCTGCTGATGAACGTGGCCGACGGGTTCCGCCTGGCCTACGCCCGGCGGGTGGTGGCCACGGTGCGGTCGGTGTTCGAGCACGTGCTGCTGCTGGGGGAGCCGGGGGTGCTGCGGGGGCGCCGGTTCGGCAACCTGGTCGTCGCGGCGTCCCAGCGGCCGCTGCCGGTCGACGGGCTGACCCGGCGCGCCGCCGGCGGCGCGGTCCGGGCGCGGCTGATGACCGGCGGCGCCCTGGCCGGTTTCGCCGCCGGTGCCCGTCCCCTCGAGGACGGGGAGCAGGTCAGCCCGCCCGTCCCGCCCGAGCAGGTGTTCGGCCGCCCCTGAGCCGCCGCCGGACCGGGACGGCCGGGGAAACGGTACGCCCGGCGATTCCCGTCGGAAACTGCGGATACCGCCGCAGGCGATGACATTCGCGAACGACCCGCGTTGTTCCGAATGAAGTTCGGCGTGCACTTCGCCATCGTTCTGCGCGATCCCGGCGACTTCCCTCGACCAGGCGATTCGCGCGCCGAGTTCGCGGATCCGCCGGACGGGAGGGCGGGCGTGCGGGGCGATCGGTGCGCACGGACCTGCGCCTGTGCAAACGCACGTGCATCGCGGCGGGTCGATCAAGCGGGCGTCACGGGCCTCCGCGCATTGCCGCCCGTGCGGCGTTTTGCGGGCGTGCGGGACTTGTTGCCGGCTATCTCCAGCATCCCGTCGGAAAATGTCCCATAATCGAGCGATGCAGTCCTCCACCCGAATACTGCTAGTCGGTCTGGATTCTTCGGGGAAAATAGTTCAGTTCGATCGCAACGCCGCGGCGGTTCTCGGCGGAGGCCCGGATGGCATGCCGGTGACGGCCCTCGGCGACGTCATCGTCGGTGCGGAGGGGGACGCTCCGGACCGCCTGCTGGCCGCGGTCCGGGAGGGCCGCGAACGCACCGCCATGGTCGTGCTCGGCACCGCCGACGGCGCCCGGCACGACGCCGTCGTCACCGTCCACCCGATGTCCGGGGACCTGCCCGGCCTGGCCGCGCTGGCCGTCATCCGCGTCCCCGTCCCGGGCGCCGACCGCTACCTGGACCCGGCGGTCGTCCGCCGCGCCCTGCTGGAGGACGCCCTCCCGCGCATCGGCGCCACCCTCGACCTCGACCAGCTCGCCCGCGGCCTGATGGACGTGGTGGTGCCGCACTTCTGCACCTTCGGCGGCCTGCTGCTGCGGGAGAGCGTCGCCGACCCCGACGAGCCCGGCGGCGAGACCGCCGATCCGCCGCTGCTGCGCCGCATGGCGGTCGGGTTCGAGGACGGCGACCCGGTGTGGGCCGGCGCGTTCCCCACCGGCGAGACCGTCCCCTGCCCGGCCGGCACGCCGTACCGGCGGTGCCTGGACACCGCCGCGCCCGTGCTGGCCGAGTTCGACGTCGGCGGCGCCGCGCGCGCCGCCGACGCCTGGCGCCGGGCGCCCGTGGCGGAACTGCTCTACGGGGCGTCCACGCTGCTGCTGCCGATCGTGTCGGACGGGGCGGCGCTCGGCTTCTTCGTGTGCGTGCGCGGCGCGGCGCACCGCCCGTTCGACGCCTACGACGTCGAGATCGGCATGGAGTTCGCCGCCCGCGCCGCCATCCTCATCGAAAGCGCCCGCCGCTACTCGCGCGAGCGCGCCACCGCCCTCACCCTGCAGCGCAGCCTGCTGCCCACCGGCCTGTCGGCGCCGTCCACGGTGCAGGTGCACCACCGCTACCTGCCGGGCAGCAGCCTCATCGAGGTCGGCGGCGACTGGTACGAGTCGATCGCGCTGCCCGGCGCCCGCGTCGCCCTGGTCGTCGGCGACGTCGCCGGGCACGGCGTGCGCGCGGCCGTGACGATGGGGCGGCTGCGCACCGCCCTGCACACCCTGGCCGGGCTGGACCTGCCCCCGGCCGAGGCCCTGGAACGCCTCGACTCGCTCATGGGCTCGCTCGGCGAACGCGAACCGCACTTCGCCACCTGCGCGTACGCCGTCTACGACGCCGTCACCGGGCGGTGCGAGGTCGCCAGCGCCGGGCACCTGCCGCCGCTGCTCGTCCCGCCCGGCGGCCCCGCCTCCTACCTGGACGTGCGGCCCGCCCCGCCGCTCGGCGTCGGCGCCGGCCCCATCGTCAGCCGCGAGTTCGCCGTCGAGGACGGCACCCTGCTCGTGCTGTACACCGACGGGCTGGTGGAGAACCGCACCCGCGACATCGACGACGGGCTGGCGCGGCTGCGCGCGGTGTTCGGCCCCGGCGCGCGCGGCCGGTCGCTGGAGGCCCTGTGCCAGGCCGGCCTGGACGGCGTGTACGACGACCGGCACCGCGACGACATCGCCATGCTCGTCGCGCGGCTGCGGCGCATCCCCGCCGACCACCACGTCTCCTGGGAGCTGCCCGGCGAGCCGGCCGCGATCCGCCGCGCCCGCGGCCTGGTCCGCGACCGCCTGCACCGCTGGGGCCTGGCCGAGCTGGCCGACTCGACCGTGCTGCTGGCCTCCGAGCTGGTCACCAACGCGGTCCGGCACGCGGGCGGCCGGATCACGCTGCGGCTGGTGCGCGAGGGCGGGCTGGTGTGCGAGGTGTTCGACTCCTCCGACGCCCGGCCCCGCGTCAACCGCCACGCCGGCGACGCGCTGTACGACGCCGAGTCCGGCCGGGGCCTGCACGTCGTCGGCCGCATCGCCCGCCGCTGGGGCGTCCGCCGCACCCCCGCCGGCAAGGTCGTCTGGGCCGAGCAGGAGCTGTGAACGCGGTCAGCGCAGCACGGAGATGTGCACGTGGTCGTAGTGGTTCTGGGTGATGCTGCCGCGGTCCTCCATGCGGCGCCAGCCGGGGAAGCGCACGTTCCAGATGTGCTGCTTCCAGATGACGTAGGAGACGCCGAGACGGCGGGCGTTGGCGACGACGTACGCGGCGACCTGGTCGCCGTGCCGCTGCGCCGACGCGCTCGGCATGCGGCCGATCGGGCCCTCCATGAAGTCGCAGGCCCGGCCGACGGCGTGGTCCTGCGCGTCGGCGCCGCCGCGGTAGCAGCCGATGGTGGGGAACGGGCCGAAGATCTGGTCGATCTCCATCACCAGGTCGCGCATGGTCGCGGTCATCAGGTTGCCGGCGACGGTGGTGCGGGCGCCGGTCACCCCGTCCGGCCGCCCCGTGACGTGCGGGCCCGACTGCTTGGGCGCCTTGTTCGCCTTGGCGGCCGACGCGCGGGGCCGCGGCTCGTCCCGCAGCACCGCGATTCGGGTGCCGGACGGCAGCACCTTCTTGAGCCGCTTGGCCAGCGCCGCGGCGGAGGTCCTGCCGGCGGCGGCGACCACCAGGGCGTTGCCCTGCGGCATGCCCAGGGCGCGGGCCTGCGCGCGCGACACCACCGCGTCCACGTCCCGGATGCCCAGCGACGCGTACGCGGCGACCCGCAGGTTGCCGGGGGCGCCGGCGCTGCCCGCCTGCACGACCTGGCCGAGCGGCACCGACCCGTCGCGGCTCAGGTCGAACGACACCGCCAGGCCGCCGGCCGCCACGCTGCGCCACAGCGCGTCCGACTCGGCCGACTGCCGCGGGGTGAACGCGCGGAAGGACGACGGGTCGACGCCGAGCAGCCCCACGCGCCGCCCCGCCACCTGCGCCTGGGCGGCGTCCACGACCGTGAGGCCCGCGACGCCATCGACGCGGCGTGCGCGTTCGACCGCGTCGGGCGGCAGCGGGGTGTCGGCCGCGACCAGCAGGGCGGGGGTGAGCAGCTTGGTGAGCGGTGCGACGGTCGGTGTCGCCGTGTCGGTGTCGATGGACACCAGATGACCGGTTCCTCGCGCGCCGCCGGAGTCGTCCAGTGCACCGGACGCGACGACGGCCACGTCGGCGACCAGGGTGGCCGCGACCGCGGTGGCGATGACCGCGGGCAGCACCCGGTTGCGTGTCGCCGCGCGCCGTTGAGTGCCGGACCTGACTGACCCCCGTGTCCGCACTGGTTTCCCTTCCGAGCGTGCTCTGCGAGCGTGCATGGCGGCGGAGCGAGGGCGGGCTCGGCTCCGGTGGGCATGTGGTCCGCATAGTAAACAGACGCGGCCGCGCCGGACCAGTGTCCGGCCCCTCGTGGGACCGGTCCACCGCGGTGTCGGACCGGGTCAGTCCCGGATCAGTCCCACCAGAACGACCACCAGGTCTTGCCGCGGATCTCCTCGGCGTACCCGGCCAGCGTCCCCGGGCCCTGGAACAGGATGTCGGGGCAGAACGCCCAGTGCTCGGCGGCCACGTGCAGGGCGTGCCGGATCGTGACGGGCGGCGCGGCCACGCTCAGCTCCAGGGTGTTGAAGCCGAGGCCGACGACGCGGGCGCCGAACCGGTCCTCCCACCCGCGCACCACGGCGGCCAGCGGCGCGGTCCACTCGTTGTGGTTCAGCGCGCCCTGCCAGCCCACCGCGGCCAGCGCGTCGGCGCCGCGGTCCACCGCGACCAGGCCGAGCGACAGGCCGCGCGCGGCCAGCGAGCGGGCGTTGCGGTCGGCGACGGCGCCGGGGTCGTCCAGCAGCCGCGCGGGCGGCGCCGTGCCGGGGCAGTGCGCGCCGAACGGCGCCAGGTCCTCCAGGTCCTCCTCGGTGGCCTGCTCCACCCAGTCGGACCACACCTCGTACATGAAGGCGTCGGGGGCGTAGTTGGCGATCTCCTCGACCGGCTCGGGGGCGATCTGCCCCGCCGCCCACGGCTGCGCCGACTCGTCCAGCAGCAGCGGCCACAGGCCCGAGACGGGATGCTCGGCGCGCAGCCGCGCCCACAGCTCGCCGGACACCGGGTCGTCGCTCACCCAGAACGCGGGACGCCGGACGATCTGCCGCTGCGGGTAGCCGGGGTCCGGCCATACCAGGTCGCCGTCGGGCAGCGGCGTGGACAGCGACCGTTCGACGCTCGGGTCGGCGAACAGCTGCGCCAGGCCGCCCGGCAGCTGGTGCCGGAGTTCGTCGAGGTCATCCATTTCACGCCGTTCCAGTACAGGTCATGCCAACGGGGGATCTTGGCACTCCGTGGAATGTTAACGGCGTCCGCGGCGGTCGGGGGACGGGCCCGCCGAACCGATGCGGCCCGGTGACCGCCGGTCCGGCGGGCCGCATTTCGCGGCCCCTTCTGCGCGGGCCCGGGCCCGGGAGGGCCGGGAGCTGCCCGGTTCGTTATAGCGGACGTCCGGAACGGTATTTGCATGCGTCCGCCGGGCGGCGGAGGGTGGGGGCATGACCGTGTCGCTGGAGGACTGGCCGGGGCGGGAGCTGTCCGACGAGGAGCTGGACGTCGCCTACAACGTGCGCCGCAAGGCGGGGGAGGAGGAGTTCGCGCGCCTCATGGCCGCCTACCGCCGGATGTCGGACGAGGCCGTGGACGGGCTGCCCGGGCATCCGGGCGTGGTGTACGACGAGGCCAGCGGCGAGCGCCTCGACGTCTGGGGCACCGGGCCGGAGCGCAGGCCGGTGTTCGTGTTCGTCCACGGCGGCTACTGGCGGGCGCTGTCGCGGCACGACTCGGCGTTCATGGCGCGGATGCTGTGGGAGCAGGGCGTCGCGACCGTCGTGCCCGACTACACGCTGGCGCCCGCGGCGACGCTGGAGGAGATCGTCCGGCAGGTCCGGGCGGCGGTCGCCTGGGTGCACCGCGAGGGCGCGGGCCACGGGCTCGACCCGGAGCGCATCGTGGTGGGCGGCAGCTCGGCGGGCGGGCACCTGACCGGGATGCTCATGGTGGACGGCTGGCAGGAGGCGTTCGGGCTGCCCCCGGACGCGGTCAAGGCCGCCATGCCGTTCAGCGGGCTGTTCGACATACGGCCCCTGGTGCGCGTCTACGTCAACGAGTGGCTCGGCCTGGACGTGCCGAGGGCGGCCCGGCTCAGCCCCGCGCTGCTGCCCGCGCGGCGGCGCTGCCCCGCGGTGGTGGCGGTCGCCGAGGACGACGGCGCCGGGTTCGTCGAGCAGTCGCGCGCGTTCCGCCGGCACTGGGGCGAGGCGGCCGAACTGCTGGTCGTGCCGGAGCGCAACCACTTCGACGTGGTGCTGGACCTGGCCGACGCCGGCTCGGCGGTGAGCCGGGCGCTGCTCGGGCTCATCGCTCGAACCGCCCGGTGAGCGCGGCCGCCTCCCGCCGGAGGTGGTCGAGCATCAGCCGCGCCGACGGCGTCAGCGGGCGCCCGTCCGGCAGCGTCACGCCGACCTGGCGGCGCACCGGCTCCAGCGGCACGGGCAGCGGGGCGATCTCCCGGTCGGTCGCCGCCACCAGCTCGGGCAGCGCCGCGATCATGTCGGTGTCGCGGACCAGGGTGCGCACGGTCAGGATCGACGTGCACTCCACCAGGTCCGACGGCGGCGGCAGGCCCTGGTCGCGGAACACCTGCTCCAGCTCCCGGCGCAGCGCGGTCTGCTCCAGGGGCAGCACCCACGGGTAGTCCAGCAGGTCGCGCAGGGCGAGGCCGCGGCGCCGCCGGGCGGGGTGGCCGCGCCGGGCGACCAGGCGGACCGGCTCGCCGTAGAGGGTGATCTGCCGCAGCCCGCGCAGGTCGCCGATCGGGTTGAGGCGCCCCACGATCATGTCCAGCTCGCCGTCCAGCAGGCGCGGCGCCTGGGCGTCGAACGTGGCCTCCCGCACGATCACGGTGATGCCGGGGCGGTCGCGCTTCAGCGCGGCGATGGCGCGCGGCAGCAGCACGTTGGACCCGGCGAGCAGGGTGCCGATGGTGACCGTGCCGGCCCGCGCGTCGGCCAGTTCGGCGATGCGGTCCCCGGCGCGGCGCAGCTCGGCCAGCACGGTGCGGGCGTGCTCGACGAACGCCTCGCCGTACACGGTGGGCGTCACCCCGCGCGGCCCCCGGGCGAACAGCTCCACGCCGAGCAGGTCCTCGACCTCGCGCAGGCTGCGGGTCGCCGCGGGCTGCGCCAGCCGCAGGTGCCGGGCGGCGCGCAGCACGCTGCCGTGGTCGGCGACCGCCACCACCAGGACCAGATGCCGCAGTTTCAGCCGCCCGTTGAGCAGGTCGATCGGCCGCATGCCGCCCTCCTATCACCGTCTCGTGATAGCCGCGAAGGCAAAGGGTATTTGTCAGGTATATCTGCCGAGGCGCATCATCGCAGTCGTCCGGCCCGTGCACGGGATGCGTCCGAGGGATGACCATGAAGGCTGAGCACTACGTCGGCGGCGCGTTCACCGGGGACGGCGAGCGCGGCTTCCCGCTCATCGACCCGGTGGACGGCACCGAGCGGGGCCGGGTGCCCGAGGCGTCCCGCGAGACGGTCGACGCGGCCGTGCAGGCCGCCCGGCGGGCGCTCCGGGGCCCCTGGGGCGACGCCTCCCCGCAGGAGCGGGCCGCCGCCCTGCGCGAGATCGCCGACGGCATCGAGGCGCGGTTCGAGGAGTTCGTGGACGCCGAGGCCGCCGACACCGGCAAGCCTCGCGAGCTGGCCGCCACCGTCGACATCCCCCGCGCCGTCGGCAACTTCCGCGCCTACGCCGACCTGCTGTACGGGCGGGGCGAGCGGGCCTACACCACGCGGGTGCCGGGGTGGAGCGGCGGCACCGGCGAGGCGCTCAACTACACCGTGCGCCGCCCGCTCGGGGTGGTCGCGGTCATCTCCCCGTGGAACCTGCCGCTGCTGCTGCTCACCTGGAAGGTCGCGCCCGCGCTGGCCGCGGGCAACGCGGTGGTGGCCAAGCCGTCGGAGCTGACGCCGTCCACGGCCACGCTGCTGGCCGACGTGATCCACGGGACCGGGCTGCCGGACGGCGCGTTCAACCTCGTGCACGGGCACGGCCCGGGCGCGGCGGGGGAGTTCCTGGCCGGCCACCCCGGCGTGGACGCGATCGCGTTCACCGGCGAGTCGGCCACCGGCGCGGCGATCATGCGCAACGCCGCCGAGCACGTCACGCCCGTCTCGTTCGAGCTCGGCGGCAAGAACCCGGCGCTGGTGTTCGCCGACGCCGACCTGGACAGGGCCCTGGACGGCACGGTCCGCTCGACGTTCACCCACTCCGGGCAGATCTGCCTGTGCACCGAGCGGGTCTACGTCGAACGACCCGTCTTCGCCGAGTTCACCGCCGCGCTCGCCGAACGCGCCCGCGCGCTGCGCGGCTACGGCCCGATGATCTCCGCCGCGCACCGCGACAAGGTGCTGTCGTACTACCGGCTGGCGGTGGAGGAGGGCGCCACGGTGGCGGCGGGCGGCGGCGTCCCCGTGTTCGGCGACCGGCGCGACGGCGGCTTCTACGTCGAGCCGACCGTGCTGACCGGGCTGCCCCAGACGGCCCGGACCGTCCGCGAGGAGATCTTCGGGCCGGTGTGCCACGTCGCGCCGTTCGACACCGAGGAGGAGGCGCTGCGCCTGGCCAACGACAGCCCCTACGGCCTGGCCGCCACCGTGTGGACGCGCGACCTGTCGCGGGCGCACCGGGTGGCGCCGCGCGTCGCGGCGGGCATCGTCTGGGTGAACTGCTGGAACCTGCGCGACCTGCGCACCCCGTTCGGCGGGGTCAAGGCGTCCGGGATCGGCCGCGAGGGGGGAGAGTACTCCCTGGACTTCTTCTCCGAGCCCGTGAACGTCTGCGTGCAGATCTAGAAAGCGAATCCGTGACCGAGACGACACACCACACCGCCGCCGGCGTCCAGGCCGCCGCCGACCGCATCCTCGCCGCCCACGCCTCCGGCACCCCGTGCGAGCCCGTCCGCGACCTGATCGACGGCCCCGACGCCGCGTACGCCGTGCAGCGCCGCCTCATCCAGCGGTGGCTGGCCGCGGGCCGCCGGCCGACCGGCCGCAAGATCGGCCTGACGTCGCGGGCGGTGCAGCAGCAGCTCGGCGTGGACAGCCCCGACTGCGGCGCGCTGTTCGCCGACATGGCCGTGCCGGACGGGGCGGAGATCCCGGCCGGGACGGTGCTGCAGCCGCGCGCCGAGGCCGAGGTCGCGCTCGTGCTGGACCGCGACCTGACGCACGAGCGGCACACCGTCGCCGACCTGATCCGCGCCACCGCGTTCGCGCTGCCCGCCATCGAGGTCGCCGGCAGCCGCATCCGCGACTGGGACATCACGCTGGAGGACACCGTCGCCGACAACGCCTCCTCCGGCGTGTACGTGCTGGGCAACCGGCCCGTCCGGCTGGCGGACGTGGACCTGCGGCTGTGCGGCATGGTGCTGGAGCGGCGCGGCGAGCAGGTGTCCACCGGCACCGGCGCCGCCTGCCTGGGCCACCCGCTCAACGCGGCGCTGTGGCTGGCCGACGCGATGGTCGCCCTCGGCAGCCCGCTGCGCGCCGGCGACACCGTGCTGACCGGGGCGCTCGGCCCGATGGTCCCCCCGAAGCCCGGGGACGTGCTGGAGGCCCGCATCGACGGCCTCGGCGACGTCCGCGTCGCCTTCGCGAAAGAGCCCGCCGAGGAGCCCGCCGAGGAGTCCGCCGGAGAGTCCGCCGAGGAGGGGTCGTGACCGATGTGAACGCGCTGGCCGACGCGCTGGAGGCGGCCGAACGCGACGTGCGGCCCATCCCGAGGCTCACCGACTCGGCGGACCTGGACGTGCCGACCGCGTACGCCGTCCAGCACGCCGTCATCGAGCGGCGCCGGGCCCGCGGCGAACGGCTCGCCGGCGTCAAGATGGGCTTCACCAGCCGCGCCAAGATGCTCCAGATGGGCGTCGACGACGTGATCTGGGGCCTGCTCACCGACGCGATGGCCGCCGGACCCGACGTGGACGCCGCCCGGCTCATCCACCCCCGGATCGAACCGGAGATCGTCTTTCTGATCGGCCGCGAGGTCCGCTCGCCCGCCGAGGCGGACGCCGCGGTCGACGCCGTCGCGGTCGGCTACGAGATCCTCGACTCCCGGTACGAGGGCTTCTCCTTCACCCTGCCCGACGTGGTCGCCGACAACGCCTCGGCCGCCCGGTTCGGCGTCGGCCCCTGGCACCGGCCCCGCGACGTGTCCAACGTCGGGCTGCTGCTGGAGATCGACGGGCGGCCCGCGCAGACCGGCTCGTCGGCGGCGATCCTGGGCGACCCGGTCCGGTCGCTGCGCGCCGCGGCCCGCCTGGCCGCCGCGTCGGGCATCACCCTGGAACCGGGGTGGGTGGTGCTCGCCGGGGCCGCCACCGCCGCGGTCCCGCTGGCCGCGGGCGCCCACGTCCGCGTCACCGGCGCGGGCCTGGGCGCCGTGGAGGTGACCGCCCGGTGAACGAGGCGCACCGGAACGAGGCGCACCGGAACGAGGCGCACCGGAACGAGGCGTACCTGGTCGACGGCAAGGCCCGGCCGCGCGGCCGGTTCCCGCACCTCAAGCGGGCGGGCGACCTGGTGTTCGTGTCGGGGACGAGCTCGCGGCGGCCCGACGGCACGTTCGCGGGCGCGCGCGCCGACGCCATGGGCGTCACCGACCTGGACATCCGGGAGCAGACGCGGGCGGTCATCGAGAACGTCCGCGACCTTTTGCGCGCCGCCGGGGGAGACCTGTCCGACCTGGTCAGCGTCACCACCTACCTGGTGAACATGAACGACTTCGGCGGGTACAACGAGGTCTACGGCGAGTACTTCGACGAGACCGGCCCGGCCCGCACCACCGTCGCGGTGCACCAGCTGCCGCATCCCCACCTGCTCATCGAGATGTCGTGCGTGGCCCACATCCCCCGGGACCGGGACCACGCCCCCCGCGACCACGAACCCGGCCGGGACCGCGACCCCGGCCGGGACCGCAGCCCCCACGAGGAGGCCGGAACATGACCATGCCCAGGACACTGCCGAAACTGTCGCACGGCCGCCCGTTCGACTTCGCCCGCTGGATCGAGGACCACCGCGACCTGCTCAAACCGCCGGTCGGCAACGTCCAGGTCTGGGAGGACGCCGGGATGATCGTCATGGTCGTCGGCGGCCCCAACCAGCGCACCGACTTCCACGACGACCCCACCGAGGAGTTCTTCTACCAGCTCAAGGGCGACATGGTGCTGCGCGTCATGGAGGAGGAGGGGCGGCCCCCGGTCGACGTGCAGATCAGCGAGGGCGAGGTGTTCCTGCTGCCCCCGCACGTGCGCCACTCGCCCCAGCGCCCGGAGCCGGGCAGCATCGGCCTGGTCGTGGAGATCGCCCGCCCCGAGGGGCTGCACGAGGCGTTCGAGTGGTACTGCACCGAGTGCCACCGCCTGGTGCACCGCGCCGAACTGCAGGTGCGGTCGATCGTGGACGACCTGCCCCCCGTGTTCCAGGGCTTCTACGACGGCGACCGCCGATGCCCCCACTGCGGCGCCGTCCACCCCGGCAAGCAGTGGCCCGAGCACATGCGCCCCCGGACCCGATGAACATGCCGACGTCCGAACCCCCCGTCATCGACGTCCACGCCCACGTCTTCCCCCGCGTGTCGCGCGCCGAGGCCCGGCTGCTGGCGGGCGCGGGGGAGCCGTGGCTGCGCGAGCACGGCGACGGCACCGGGATGATGATGAGCGGCGACGACGAGTACCGCCCCGTGCGCGCCGAGCTGTGGGACGCGGACGCGCGCCTGGCCGCGATGGACCGTTCCGGGGTGGACGTGCAGGTGGTGTCGTCCACGCCGCTGATGTTCGGCTACGCCGCCGAGCCCGCGCGCGCGGCGGACTGGTGCGAGCTGGTCAACGAACGCATCCTCGACTTCTGCGCCCAGGCCCCCGGGCGCCTGGTGCCCCTGTGCCAGGTGCCGCTGCAGGACGTCGAGACGGCCTGCACCATGGTCACCAAGGCGGCGGCGGCCGGGCACCGCGGCGTGCACATCGGCAACCACGTCGGCGCCCGGTACCTGGACGACGCGGCGATCGTCGAGTTCCTGGCGCACTGCGCCGCCGAGGGCGTGCCCGTCCTCGTCCACCCCTGGGACATGCTCGGCGGCGACCGCATGAACGGCCGGTACATGCTGCCGTGGCTGGTCGGCATGGCCGCCGAGACGCAGCTGTCGATCCTGACGCTCATCCTGTCCGGCGCGTTCGAGCGGCTGCCCGAGACGCTGCGGCTGTGCTTCTGCCACGGCGGCGGCAGCTTCGCCTACCTGCTGGGACGCGCCGACAACGCCTGGCGCAACCGCGACATCGTCCGCCGCGACTCGCCCCGCCCGCCCTCGGCCTACACCGGCCGCTTCCACGTGGACTCGGCCGTGTTCGACCCGCGGGCGCTGCGGCTGCTGGTGGACGTCATGGGCGCCGACCGGGTGATGCTCGGCACCGACTTCCCCTTCCCGCTGGGCGAGGGGGAGCCCGGCGCGGCCATCCGCGCCTGCGCCGGCCTCACCGACGCCGAGTGCGCCGCCCTGCTCGGCGGCAACGCCCGCGCCTTCTTCGCCCTGGACGCCCCCTGACGGGCGCCGCCCCGGACACCCCGCGACCGCCCCCGAGAACACGGACTAGCGAGAATGCCCCATATGCACCTTTTGTCGTCCGAGGAGTCCGGCGCCGCCGAGGCGCGGCGGCTGGACGAGACCGACCCGCTGCCGACCCTGCGCGCCGAGTTCCGCGTCCCGGCGGGCCCGGACGGCGGCGAGGCCGCCTACTTCGCCGGCAACTCCCTGGGCCTGCAGCCCCGCGCCGCCGCGGAGCTGGTCGGCGAGGAGCTGGCGGACTGGGCGCGGCTGGCCGTCGAGGGCCACCACCGCGCCCGCCGCCCCTGGATCGCCTACCACGAGCTGCTGCGCGAGCCCGCGGCCCGCCTGGTCGGCGCGCTGCCGCACGAGGTCGTCGCGATGAACTCGCTGACGGTCAACCTGCACCTGATGATGGCCACCTTCTACCGGCCGGCCGGGGACCGCACCCGCATCCTGATCGAGGACTCGGCGTTCCCGTCCGACTCCTACGCGGTGGCCAGCCAGGCGGCGCACCACGGCCTCGACCCGGCGGAGGCGGTGGTGCGGCTGCGGCCCCGCCCCGGAGAGGAGCACCTGCGCACCGAGGACGTCGTCGGCCTGCTGGAACGCGAGGGCGACCGGGTCGCGCTGGTCCTGCTCGGCGGCGTCAACTACCTGACCGGGCAGCTCATGGACATCCCGGCGATCACCAAGGCGGGCCGGGCCGCCGGCGCCGTCGTCGGCTGGGACCTGGCGCACGCCGCCGGGAACGTCCCGCTGCGCCTGCACGACTGGGACGTCGACTTCGCCGCCTGGTGCTCCTACAAGTACCTCAACGGCGGGCCCGGCGCGGTGGCGGGCTGCTTCGTGCACGAACGCCACGCCCGCAACGCCGCGCTGCCGCGGCTGTCGGGCTGGTGGGGCAACGACCCGGCCACCCGCTTCGCGATGCGGCCGGACTTCGTGCCGGTCGCCTCGGCCGACGCCTGGCAGCTGTCCAACCCGCCGATCCTGGCGATGGCGCCCGTGCTGGCCTCGCTGCGGATCTTCGACCGGGTCGGCATGGACGCGCTGCGCGCCAAGAGCCGCCGGCTGACCGGCTACCTGGCCGGCCGGCTGGCCGGGATCGGCGGCCTGGAGGTGATCACGCCGTCCGATCCGGCCCTGCGCGGCTGCCAGCTGTCGGTGCGGGTGGCCGACGCCGCGGGCCTGGTCCGCCGGCTGGCCGACGAGGCCGGAGTGGTCGCCGACGCCCGCGAGCCCGACGTGGTGCGCCTGGCCCCGGCGCCGCTGTACAACACGTTCGCCGACTGCCACCGCGCCGCCGAGGCCCTGGCGGCCCTGCTGCGCTGACGGCTCCGCCGGCGCCGCGCCTTCAGGGCTTGCTGGACCGGTCCAGGCGCTCGCCGTGGCGCAGCCGGTCCAGGCCGAGCCAGATGAACTCCACCGCCATCCGCTCGGCCCGCTCGCGGGGCGTGTCGGGGTGCTCCAGCCACCACGACACCATCGACAGCATCGCCCCGTACATCAGCGGCACCAGCAGCCGCGCCCGCCGCTCGTTGACCTCCAGCGCGGCGGGCGACAGGGCGGGGTCGGCACGGCGGCGGCGCAGCAGGATGTCGGCCAGCGCGGTGCCCATCCGCTCGCGCAGCTCGTGCAGGCCCGGCCCGACCTCCGGCTTGTCCAGATGCCGGATCACCAGCGCCCAGGCGTCCGGCTCCTCGGTGGCGTAGTCGAACAGCGCCCCCACGATCGCGGCGATGTTGTCGACGCTGGCGCGGGCGGGCGCCACCGCCGCGTTCAGCCGCCCCGTCAGCTCGGTGACGATCATCTCGGTCACCTCGACGAACAGCTCCTCCTTGGAGCCGAAGTGCTGGTAGAGCAGCGCCTTGGAGACCCGGGCGGCGGCCGCCACGTGATCCATCTGGGTCAGGTGGTAGCCGCGCCGCCCGAACTCGCCCAGGGCCGCCGCGAGCAGCTGCTCGCGGCGGCGGGCGTGCGACATCCGCCGCGTCGGGGCCGGCGCCGCGCCCGCCGATGGGGCGGCCGCCTCCGGCGCGTCGCCCGGCGCGGCCGCCGCGTCCCCGGCGTCCCCCGTACGGTCCGTCATGTGTCGAGGTACTTCCCCAGCTCGGTGCGCGCCACCGACCGCACGTGCACCTCGTCGGGACCGTCGGCCAGGCGCAGCGTGCGCGCCCCGGCCCACATGGCCGCCAGCGGGGTGTCGTCGCTGACGCCCGCGCCGCCGTGCACCTGGATCGCCTTGTCCAGCACGTCCAGCGCGACGCGCGGCGCGACCACCTTGATCGCCGAGACCTCCGAGCGGGCCGCCCGCACGCCCTTGGTGTCGATCAGCCAGGCGGTCTTGAGGGTGAGCAGCCGGGCCTGCTCGATCGCCATCCGCGACTCGGCGATCCACTGCTGGATGACGCCCTGCCGGGCCAGCTCCTTGCCGAACGCCACGCGCGACGCCGCCCGCCGGCACATCAGCTCCAGGGCCCGCTCGGCCATGCCCAGGGCGCGCATGCAGTGGTGGATGCGGCCGGGGCCGAGCCGGGCCTGGGCGATGGCGAAGCCGCCGCCCTCCTCGCCGATCAGGTTCTCCACCGGCACCCGCACGTCGGTGAAGCGTATCTCGCAGTGGCCCTCCTGGTCGGAGTAGCCGAACACGGGCAGCGACCGGACGATCTCCACCCCGGGCGTGTCCACCGGCACCAGCACCATGGACTGCTGCCGGTACGGGGGCCCGTCGGGGTCGGTCTTGCCCATCACGATCAGGATCTTGCACCGGGGGTCGGCCGCGCCGCTGGTCCACCACTTGCGGCCGTTGATGACGTAGTGGTCCCCGTCGCGCTCGATCCGGGTGGAGATGTTGCGGGCGTCGGAGCTGGCCACGTCCGGCTCGGTCATGGCGAACCCGCTGCGGATCTCGCCGTTGAGCAGCGGGACCAGCCAGCGCTTCTTCTGCTCGGGGGTGCCGAACAGGTGCAGCACCTCCATGTTGCCGGTGTCGGGCGCCGAGCAGTTGAGCGCCTCGGGCGCGATGTGCGGGACGCGGCCGGTGACCTCGGCCAGGGAGGCGTAGTCGACGACGCTCAGGCCGTGCGGGGGCGTCTCCTCCTCGCACACCGGCGGGTGCAGCGGGGCCAGGCCGCCGGGGTGCCCGGCGGGCAGGAACAGGTTCCACAGGCCGCGCCGGCGCGCCTCGGCCTTGAGCTCTTCGACGATCGGCGGGAGGGTGTGCTCCTGGCCGGCGGCGCGCAGCTCGCGCCGCTGCTCCGCGTAGACGGGTTCGGCCGGGTAGACGTGGGCATCCATGAAGTCCTGCAGCCGGGCGAGGTGGTCGCGGGCCCGTTCACTCAAACCGAAGTCCATTCGGTTAGAGTAACTGACGAGTCAGTCAGTTGTGGAGGGGAGTCGTCGCATGACCCCGAACGACGCCGCGGGCGCCGCACCGGGCGCCCCGGAGGGCCGGCCCGGCCTGGACGGAACCGTGGCACTGATCACCGGCGGGGCCAACGGCATCGGCGCGGCCGTCGCCCGCCGGCTGGCCGCCGAGGGCGCCCGCCTGGTGCTGGCCGACGTCGACGCCGACCGCGGCACGGCGCTGGCCGCGGAGCTGGACGCCGCGTTCGTCCGCTGCGACGTGCGCGAGCCGGCCGACAGCCGCGCCGCGGTCGCCGCCGCGACGGACCGGTTCGGCGGCCTGGACCTGGCCTTCCTCAACGCGGGCGTGGCCAGCGGCTGCGGCCTGGACGGCGACTTCGACCCCGAGCTGTACCGGCGCGCCATGGCGATCAACGTCGACGGCGTCGTGTACGGGGTGCACGCCGCGCTGCCCGCGCTGCGCGCCCGCGGCGGCGGGAACATCATCGCCACCGCCAGCATGGCGGCCCTGACCGCCACGCCGTTCGACCCGGTCTACGGCGCCAACAAGGCGGCGGTGGTCGGCCTGGTCCGCGCCCTCGGCCCCAACCACGCCGCCGAGGGCATCCGGATCAACGCGCTGTGCCCGTCGTTCGCCGACACCGACATCATCGGCCCGCTCCGCGACCACCTGGAGCAGACCGGCTTCCCGATCCTGGACGTCGCCGAGGTGGTGGCGGCGTTCATGGCGCTGCTGGCCGCCGACGGGACCGGCGAGGCCTGGTACGTCGTGCCCGGCCGCGAACCCGGGCCGTTCCGGTTCCGCGGCGTCCCCGGTCCGCGCTGAGCGGGCCACCGACCACGCAGGAGGAGACGATGCGCGCGATCCAGATCACCGAGTTCGGCGGCCCGGAGGTGCTCAACCTCGCCGACCTGCCCGACCCCGAGCCCGGGCCGGGCCAGGTGCTGGTGGAGGTGTCCCGGGCCGGGATCAACTACGCCGACACCCACCAGGCCGAGAACAGCTACCTGTCGGCCACGTCGCTGCCGCTGGTGCCGGGCGGCGAGGTCGTCGGCCGCACCCCCGGCGGCCGCCGGGTCGTCGCCCTCACCGGAACCGGCGGATACGCCGAGAAGGCGGTGGCGGCCGAGGCCCTGACCTGGGACGTCCCCGACGGCATCGACGACGTGACCGCCCTCGGCATGGTCATCCAGGGCGCGACGGCGTGGGTGCTGCTGCGCAAGAGCGTCCACCTGGAGCCGGGCGAGTCGGTCGTGGTGCACGCCGCCGCGGGCGGCGTCGGCACGCTCGCGGTGCAGCTGGCCAAGGCGTGGGGCGCGGGACGGGTGATCGCCACCGCCTCGTCCGAGCGGAAGCGGAAGCTGGCCCTGGAGCTGGGCGCCGACGCCGCCGTGGACCCGGCCGAGCCGGACCTGAAGGCCGCCCTCATCGACGCCAACGGCGGCCGCCGAGTGGACGTGGTGCTGGAGATGACCGGCGGCAACGTCACCGACCAGAGCCTGGCCGCGCTGGCCCCCTTCGGCCGCCTGGCCTACTACGGGATGGCCTCGCGGCAGGACGCCAGGCCGGTCAAGCCCGCCAACCTGCTGCGGCACTCGACCACCATCGCCGGGATGTGGCTGGCGCACGTGTTCCAGGCCCGCGGCGACCTGATGCGCACCGCGCTGGACGAGCTGTTCGCCCTGGCCGCCGACGGCCGCATCCGGGTGGTCGGCGGCGGGGAGTACGGGCTGTCGGAGGCCCGCCGCGCCCACGAGGACCTGCGGGCGCGCCGCACCACCGGCAAGCTCGTGCTCGACCCGTCCCGCTGAGCGGCGCCGCGCCCCGCGGGCCGGCCGCGGGGCCGCCCGCGGCCGGGGCGCCTCAGGAGCCCACCAGGCCGTTCTCGTAGGCGTAGACGACCGCCTGGGTGCGGTCGCGCAGCGACAGCTTGGTCAGCACGTGGCCGACGTGGGTCTTGACGGTCTGCTCGGCCAGCACCAGCTCGGCGGCGATCTCCGCGTTGGACAGGCCCCGCGCGATCAGCCGCAGCACGTCCAGCTCGCGCGGGGTCAGCGCGGCGGCCGCCGCCGGGTTGGGCCGCTGGTGGCGGCGGCGCCGGGCGAAGTCGCCGATGAGCCGGCGGGTGACCGACGGGGCGAGCAGCGCGTCCCCGCCCGCCACCACCCGCACGCCGTTGATCAGGTCGGCGGCGGAGGCGTCCTTGAGCAGGAAGCCGCTGGCCCCCGAGCCGAGCGCCTCGTAGACGTACTCGTCCAGGTCGAAGGTGGTCAGCACCAGCACCTTGGGGCGCTGCTCGGCCGGGTCGGCGCCGTCCGGCGCCGGGCCGCCGACCAGTTCGGCGGTGGCGGCCAGCCCGTCCATCTCCGGCATCCGGATGTCCATGACCACCACGTCGGGGTCCAGGGCGCGGGCCATCTCCACCGCCTCCCGGCCGTTGCCCGCCTGCCCGATCACCTCGATCTCCGGATCGGAGGCCAGCAGCGCGGCCAGCCCGTCGCGGATCATCACCTGGTCGTCAGCGATCAGCACCCGAATCGTCACGACAGCCACCCTATGGTCGGCCTCGTGCGGCCGGCCCCCGGTTCGCGCAGGCGGCGCGGGCGGCGGCCGCTACGGGGCGCCGTAGGGCAGGTCGGCGGCGACCGACCAGCCGCCCCCCTCGTGCGGGCCCGCCTCCAGCGTGCCGCCCAGCATCGCGACGCGCTCGCGCATGCCGACCAGGCCGTGGCCGCCGCCGTGCGACTCCTCGGGCGCCTCGCGCGGCCCGTCGTCGGTGATCGCCAGCCGCAGCACGTCGCTCTCGTAGCGCACCTCGATGCGCACCTGCGACCCGGGCGCGTACCGCGCCGCGTTGCTCAGCGACTCCTGGACGATGCGGTACGCCGACAGGTCCACCCCGGCGGGCACCGGACGCGGCACGCCCACGATCGCCGAGGTGACCTTCAGGCCGGACCGGCGGGCCGCGGCGACCAGGTCGTCGAGCCGGTCCAGGCCCGGCCGCGGCGTCCGCTCGGCGGCCTCGTCGTCGGACCGCAGCAGGCCCACCACCCGCCGCGTCTCGGTCAGCGCCTCGCGCGCCGCGTCGCGCACCACCGCGAAGGTCCGGCGCGCCTCCTCCGGCAGGTCCGGGATCTTGTAGGGGGCCGCCTCCGCCTGCATCGCGATCACCGACATGTGGTGGGCGACGACGTCGTGCAGCTCGCGGGCGATGCGGGCGCGCTCCTCCAGCACCGCCTGCCGGGCCAGGTCCTGCCGCCGCAGCTCGGCCTGCTCGCGCAGGGTCAGCTCGGCGACGAAGCGGGCGTGGATCGCGTCGCCGAAGGCCAGCGCCAGCGCCACGATGCCGGCCAGGATCAGGCCGTACCAGTCGGGCATGGCCCCGATCACCACGGCCGGCACGATCAGCCCGCCGACGCTGATCACCCCGACCCCCGCGGTGACCCGGCGCTCGTGCCCGACCGCGGTGAGGAACACGATCACCACGAACGCCAGCCACGAGGTGACCGGCCACGGCCAGAAGTACCGCTCCTGCAGCAGGAACGCGCCCAGCAGGAAGCCGGCCGCGCTCACCCGCCAGGCCCGCAGCGGCCAGCGCACCGCGAACAGCAGCGGCGCCGCCTGCAGCAGCCCCAGCACCGCGGCGACCATCGGCGCCGGCCGCGGCTCGAAGATGTTGAGCGGGATGGCGATCGCGCCGCCGGTGAACCCGACCGTCATCGCGAACAGCAGCGCCAGCAGCGCGGCGCGCAGCCAGGGCGTCGCGGGCATCAGCAGGCCGGGCGGTTCGGCGGTGCCCCGGCTCACCGCCGGGCGCAGGAGGCGCAGCAGGGACAGGCCGAGGTGCCGTGGCGGGACGGAGACGTTCATTTGACGCCGAGCCTAGGCGCTGCGCGGCGGCGGGGGCGTGACCCGCGAGAGGGAGATGCCGTCCGGTCCCCGGGTATCAGCCGCCCTCTTTCATATATTCCTGATTGACTTAATAGGAAATCTGGGTCAGTCTTGATCGCGTGAGCCGCACCGCATCCCTCGTGGCGCGCCTGCACGTCGACCTCCGGCGGCAGGCGAGCAGCCTGTGTCGGACCGCCTGAGCAGAAGCCCGAGCACACGTCCGCCGCCCGCCGCGGCGTCCCCCGATCACCGAGTCCCTGCAAGCGACCGCCTGCGAAGGGTTCGTCCGCCGTGTCCACGTCTTCGGTGTCAACGTCTTCTGTGTCCAGCCCGTCCTCCCTCGCCCGCGCCCCGAGCCGCGTGCGGCCCGCCCCCGGGTTCGCCAGACGGCGGCGGGCCGCGCTCGCCCGCCTCGTCGCGCCCCTGGTGCTGCTGGTGCTCTGGCAGGCCGCCGCGGGCACCGGCCTGCTGCCCGAACGCCTGCTCCCCGCGCCCGCCACCATCGCCTCCACCGCCCTCGACCTGATCCGCGACGGCACCCTGCCCGACGCGATCGCGGTGTCGGTGCGGCGCGCCGCCGTCGGCTTCCTGCTCGGCGCGGTCGCCGGGGTGGGCCTGGCGGTCCTCGCCGGGCTGAGCCGCCTGGGCGAGCACGCCGTCGACCCGCTGATGCAGATGCTGCGGGCGCTGCCGCTGTTCGGGCTGATCCCGCTGTTCATCCTGTGGTTCGGCATCGGCGAGACGCCCAAGGTGGCGCTGGTCGCGCTCGGCGTGGCGTTCCCGCTCTACCTCAACACCTTCGCCGGCATCCGCGGCGTGGACGGCAGGCTCGCCGAGGTCGCCGACGTGCTGCGGCTCGGCCGGTGGGGCCTGGTCCGGCACATCGTGCTGCCCGGCGCGCTGCCCCAGGCGCTGGTGGGGCTGCGGCAGAGCCTCGGCGTCGCCTGGCTGGCGCTGATCGTCGCCGAGCAGATCAACGCCTCGTCCGGCCTCGGCTTCATGATCAACAACGCCCGCGAGTTCCTGCGCACCGACGTGGTGGTGCTCGGGCTGGTGGTGTACGCGGCGCTCGGCCTGCTCACCGACGCGCTGGTCCGGCTGCTGGAAAGGAGGGCGCTGACATGGCGCAAGGGCTTCCCGGTGTGACCGAGCGGACCGACCCGCCCGCCGCGGCGGCCGACCGGCCGGTCGTGCGGGTGCGCGGCCTGACCAAGAGGTTCGGCGACCGCACCGTGCTGGACGGCGCCGACCTCGACATCGCCCGCGGCGAGTTCGTCGCCCTGCTCGGCCGCAGCGGCTCGGGCAAGTCCACCCTGCTGCGCGCCCTGGCCGGCCTGGACCGCGACACCGGCGGCGAGCTGTCGGTCGACGGCACCGTGGCCGTGGCCTTCCAGGAGCCGCGCCTGGTCCCGTGGAAGCGGGTGCGGGCCAACGTCACGCTCGGCCTGCGGGGCCCGGACCCGCGCGCCGCCGCCGACCGGGCGCTCGCCGAGGTCGGCCTGACCGAACGCGGCGACGCCTGGCCGCTCACCCTGTCCGGGGGCGAGGCCCAGCGCGCCTCCCTGGCCCGCGCCCTGGTGCGCGAACCCGACCTGCTGCTGCTGGACGAGCCGTTCAGCGCCCTGGACGCGCTCACCCGCATCACCATGCACCGGCTCGTCCTGGACCTGTGGGAGCGGCACCGCCCCGGCATCCTGCTGGTCACCCACGACGTGGACGAGGCGCTGCTGCTCGCCGACCGCGTCCTGGTGCTGGACGGCGGCGGCATCGCCCACGAGTCCCGCGTCGCCCTGGACCGCCCCCGCCGCCGCGACCACCCCGACCTCACCGCACTGCGCTCCGCCCTGCTCGCCCAGCTCGGCGTCACCCCCGAGGAAGGAACCGCATGAACCGGCTCAGAACAGCGCTGGCGTCCCTGCTCACCGCGACCGCCCTGGCCCTGGCGGCGGGCTGCGGCGGCGGGGCGGACGGCGGCGAGGCGGCGGTCGGCGCGGACGGCTCGGTCGACCTGTCCAAGGTCACGCTGCGCATCGGCGACCAGAAGGGCGGCCAGCGCGCCCTGCTCGGCGCCGCCGGGGAGCTCGACGGCGTCGCGTACCGGATCGAGTGGAAGCAGTTCACCTCCGGCCCGCCGCTGCTGGAGGCGGTCAACGCCGGGGCGCTGGACGTCGGCGCGGTCGGCAACACCCCGCCGGTGTTCGCCGCGGCCGCCGGCTCCAAGATCAAGATCATCGCCGCCGCCGACATCGGGCTCACCGGGCAGGCCGTGCTGGTGCCGAAGGACTCGCCCATCCGCACCCCCGCCGAGCTCAAGGGCAGGCGCATCGCCGTCGCCAAGGGCAGCTCGTCCCACTACCACCTGCTGACCGTCCTGCGGCGGGCCGGGCTGGCCTTCGCCGACATCCAGCCGCAGTACCTCGCGCCGCCCGACGCGCTGGCCGCGCTCAGCTCCGGCAAGATCGACGCCTGGGCGATCTGGGACCCCTACACCGCCCAGGGCGAGGCCCAGACCGGCGCCCGGATCCTGGTCGACGGCCGCGGCTACACCACCGGCTACCAGGTGATCGCCGCCGCCGACCGGGCGCTGTCGGACAAGGCGAAGACGGCCGCGCTGCGCGACTACCTCGCCCGGCAGCGGCGCGCCCTGCTGTGGGCCAACGACCACGTCAAGGAGTGGGGCGCGGTGTGGGCCAAGGACACCGGCCTGCCGGTCGCCGTCGCCGAGAAGGCCGCCGAACGCCGCGCCGCCCGGCTCATCCAGGTCGACGACACGCTGGTGCGCAACGAGCAGCAGATCGCCGACGCCTTCGCCGGCCAGAAGCTGATCCCCGGCAGGGTCGCGATGGCCGACTTCGTCGACCGCCGCTTCAACGACATCGACATCCAGGCCAAGTGATCCGGATCGAGTGACACCGCACCGCGAGCGACGAGGACACCGCGAGCGAGGAGGACACTGCGAGTGACGAGGACACCGCGATGACGCTGCGCTTCCACTGGTTCCTGCCCACCACCGGCGACAGCCGCGCCCTGGTCGGCGGCGGCCACGGCATGCCGCGCGGGGTGGGGCGGCCGCAGCCCCGCCCCGGCACCGCCGACCAGGTCCGCCCGCCGGACATCGACTACCTGGCGCAGATCGCCCGGTCGGCCGAGCAGCTCGGCTTCGAGGCCGTGCTCACCCCGACCGGCACCTGGTGCGAGGACGCCTGGCTGGTCACCGCCGCGCTGCTGCGCGAGACGTCCCGGCTGAAGTTCCTGGTGGCCTTCCGGCCCGGCTTCGTCTCGCCCACGCTGGCCGCGCAGATGGCCGCCACCTACCAGCGCATCTCGCGCGGCCGCCTGCTGCTCAACGTCGTCACCGGCGGCGAGTCGGCCGAGCAGCGCCGCTTCGGCGACCACCTGCCGCACGCCGAACGCTACGCGCGCACCGACGAGTTCCTGACGATCGTGCGCGGCGCCTGGACCGGCGAGCCGTTCGACTTCAAGGGCGAGCACTACCACGTCGAGGGCGCCCTGGTGGCGCGCCCGCCGGAGCCGCGGCCGCTGCTGTACTTCGGCGGCTCCTCGCAGGCCGCGGGCCCGGTCGCGGCCCGGCACGTGGACGTCTACCTCACCTGGGGCGAGCCGCCGGACCAGGTGGCCGAGAAGATCGCCTGGATCCGCGGGCTGGCCGCCGAGCAGGGACGCGAGCTGCGCTTCGGCATCCGCCTGCACACCATCAGCCGCGACACCTCCGCGGCCGCCTGGGCCGAGGCCGGCCGCCTGCTGGAGCGGCTGGACCCCGCCCACATCGAGCAGGCCCAGCGCACCCTGGCCGCCAGCGAGTCGGTCGGCCAGCGGCGCATGCGGCAGCTGCACGAGAAGTACCGCAAGAGCGGGGCGCCCCGCGACCTGGAGATCCACCCCGGGCTGTGGGCGGGCGTCGGGCTGGTGCGCAGCGGCGCGGGCACCGCCCTGGTCGGCTCCCACACCGAGGTCGCCGACCTGGTCGAGCAGTACGCGCAGCTCGGCATCGAGGAGTTCATCCTGTCCGGCTACCCCCACCTGGAGGAGGCGTACTGGTTCGGCGAGGGCGTCCTGCCCGAACTGCGCCGCCGGGGCCTCACCGGCGACCCGCTGGAGGCGCAGGCCGCCGTGTGACCGCAGGTCGGACGGGACGTTCGCGTCGCGCCGGCATCGGCGGCGATCCGCCGGGAAGATCCGCTCGCATGACCGCAGGGGGGAGCGGAAGACCGCCCGACGGCGCCGCGCACGACACCGCGTACGAAGAGACAGGGCCGTCCCACGCGGCCGCGACCGCCGCCCTGCCGGCGGGCGCGGCCGCACCCAGGCCCGACGAGCGGGCACGTCCCGCCGACCACCGGGCGGCCATCTGCGCCGTCGGGTAGCATGGCCCCATGCAGGTCGTGTCACAGGCGGTGATCAGTCCGCGAGCGGCGGGCGCGAGCCGTGTACCGACGACGACGCCGGGCGACTCCCGGCGCGGCGACCGCATGCCCTAGACATCGCAAGCGGCAGGGCCCCGGGAGGTGCTCCCGGGGCCCTGCCGCGTTCCGGGCCGCCGGCGCCTCCCGGGCCCCGCCCGACCCGACGACAGGAGCCCGACCATGGAGCCGGATGCGTCCGACGCGGCCGCCGAGTCGCTAGCATCGAAACCCGCCGATCCCGTCCCACCATCGCGAGGAGAATCCGTGTCCACCGTGTCCGAACTGCGCATCACCCTCGACGGCGACGAGCGGGTGGTGCCGGCCGGAACCACCGCCGGGCAGGCCCTGCAGGCCGACGGCCGGACCGTGATCGCCGCGCGCGTGGACGGCGAGCTGCGCGACCTGGACCACGAACTGAGCGACGGCGCCGTGGTGGAGCCCGTCGAGATCGGCTCCGAGGACGGCCGCGCCATCATGCGCCACTCCACCGCGCACGTGCTCGCCCAGGCCGTGCAGGACCTGTTCCCCGAGGCCCGCCTCGGCATCGGCCCGCCCGTCGAGAACGGCTTCTACTACGACTTCGACGTCGCCGAGCCGTTCACCCCCGAGGACCTCAAGCGCATCGAGAAGCGCATGCGCGAGATCGTCAAGCAGGGGCAGCGGTTCTGCCGCCGCCCCGTCAGCGACGAGCAGGCCCGCCGGGAGCTGGCGCACGAGCCGTACAAGCTGGAGCTCATCGGCCTCAAGGGGGCCGCCGGCTCGGACGACGGCGCGGACGTCGAGGTCGGCGCCGGGCAGCTGACCATCTACGACAACCTCGACGCCAAGAGCGGCGAGCTGCGCTGGAAGGACCTGTGCCGGGGCCCGCACGTGCCCACCACCAAGGCCATCCCCGCGTTCAAGCTGATGCGCTCGGGCGGGGCGTACTGGCGCGGCAGCGAGAAGAACCCGCAGCTGCAGCGCATCTACGGCACCGCCTGGGAGTCCCGGGAGCGGCAGGACGAGTACCTGAGGTTCCTGGAGGAGGCCGAGAAGCGCGACCACCGCAAGCTCGGCGCCGAGCTGGACCTGTTCTCCTTCCCCAACGAGATCGGCAGCGGCCTGGCCGTCTTCCACCCCAAGGGCGGCGTGGTCCGCAAGGTGATGGAGGACTACTCCCGGCGCCGCCACGAGGAGGCCGGGTACGAGTTCGTCAACACCCCGCACATCACCAAGGGCGCCCTGTTCGAGACCTCCGGGCACCTCGGCTGGTACAAGGACGACATGTTCCCGGCCATGGAGGTGGACGGCGGCGAGTACTACCTCAAGCCGATGAACTGCCCCATGCACAACCTGATCTTCAGGGCGCGGGGGCGGTCGTACCGGGAGCTGCCGCTGCGGCTGTTCGAGTTCGGCAACGTCTACCGGTACGAGAAGTCCGGCGTGGTGCACGGCCTCACCCGGGTGCGCGGCATGACCCAGGACGACGCGCACATCTACTGCACCCGCGAGCAGATGGTCGGCGAGATCAAGAACCTGCTCGCGTTCGTGCTGGACCTGCTGCGCGACTTCGGCCTGAGCGAGTTCTACCTGGAGCTGTCCACCCGGGACGACTCGGAGAAGTTCATCGGCTCCGACGAGTACTGGGAGCAGTCGACCGCGGCGCTGCGCGAGGCCGCCGCCGACTCCGGCCTGGAGCTGGTGGACGACCCGGGCGGCGCGGCGTTCTACGGCCCGAAGATCTCCGTGCAGGCCAAGGACGCCATCGGCCGCACCTGGCAGCTGTCCACCATCCAGGTGGACCTCAACCAGCCCGACCGCTTCGACCTGGAGTACCAGGCCGCCGACGGATCGCGGCAGCGCCCGGTCATGCTGCACCGCGCGCTGTTCGGGTCGATCGAGCGGTTCTTCGGCGTGCTGCTGGAGCACTACGCCGGCGCCATGCCGCCGTGGCTGGCCCCGGTGCAGGTGGTCGGCATCCCGATCGGCGACGCCCACGTGCCGCACCTGGAGAAGGTCGCGGCGCGGCTGCGCGAGCGCGGCATCCGGGTCGAGGTCGACGCCTCCGCCGACCGGATGCAGAAGAAGATCCGCAACGCGCAGAAGCAGAAGGTGCCGTACATGCTGCTGGCGGGCGACGACGACGTGTCCAAGGACGCGGTGTCGTTCCGCTACCGCAGCGGGGAGCAGAAGAACGGGGTGCCGATCGACGAGGCGGTCGAGGAGATCGTCAAGGCGGTCGAGGCCCGCATCCAGATCTGACGCCCGCCCGCTCCGCATCGTCCGCGGCGGCCCGGGCCGGAACCGGCCCGGGCCGCCGCATGATCGTTGCGCGGTTTCCGCGCGCGGCGGCCCTTCGGCGCGAGACACTCTGCGTAAGCAAGCCCATCCGAAGGGGCGCCCCCGTCATGGACGATCGCTACATCGAGGAAGTCGCCCGCCTCATCGCGCAGGCCGACGCCCCCGCCGCGTGCCCCGGGTGCGGCGGACACGACCAGATCACCGCCGCCGTCCCCCTGGACCCCGACACCGCGGGCGTGGCGGCCATCCCGGTCACCTACTGCCGCACCTGCGACGCCGGCGACCCCACCGCCGCCGAGATCTTCGCCTGCATGGACCGGGCCCTGCGCGAGGACGACTGACCGGCCGTCCGCGCGACCCTTCCCGAGCCGCCGCCCGCCGCGCGCCGGAGTTGGTAGCCTCAGCGGGCGGTTTCGACGAGCGGGAGACGGGCGCGATGAGAACCACGCGGCGGCCGGGGACGGCGCACCGTCCGGTCGTGGGCCGGGTGCTCGGGTACGGCGGGTCCGTGGTGCTGGCCGTGGCGGCCGTCGTGGTGCTGCTCATGCCGCTGTTCGACGGCGGGCGCGGCGCGGCGTCCGGCGAGGCGGCCGACCGGACGACCCCCGAGGCCACCGAGCCCGGCGGCTGGACGCCGCCGGACGGCGCCGCCCCGGCGGCCACGCCCACGCCGAGGCCGACGGGCGGCGCGCCCCGGCGGGGCGGGACGGGCCCGTCCACCCCGCGGCAGCAGTCCGGGCCGAGCCCCGAGCTGCAGACCGGCACCACCGTCACCTGGTGCCCGGAGGGCAGCGCGGTGTACCGCGCCGGCGACGGCGGCCTGGAGGTGGCGGTGAGCGCGTCGGCCAGCGGGTTCGCGCGGGCGCAGGTGTCGCTGCGCAGCGGGTACACCGCCGAGAAGCAGGCCACGGTCCGCAGCGGCGTCCCGCACACGTTCGAGTTCACCGGCGTCCCGGCGGCCGAGGTGGAGCGGGTGAAGGTCACCACGATCTCGGTCGGCGTGTCCACGCAGACGTGCTACGCGCGTCCCGCCGCGTGACCCCCGGGCGACCCCCGCGGGGCGGCTCACTCGGGCACGCGCACGTCCTCGACCGACACGTTGACGGCCAGCACGCGCATGCCGAGCATCAGCCCGATGACGCGCGCCACGTTCGCCTTGACCGCCTTGGCCACGTCCATGATCACGCTGCCGTACTCGACCGCGACGGCCAGGTCCAGGGTGACCGCGTTGTCCTGCAGGCGGATCCGCACGCCGGGGGTGCCCGGCTGACCGGTCCGCCCCGGTCCGCCCGCCAGCCCGGCGACCCCGCCGACCTCCAGCGCGGCCAGCCTCGCGATCTTCTCGACGACCTCGTCCTCGATCGTCACGCGGCCCTTCACCGTCGCGGTCGTGCCGGGGGAGGGCTCGGCGTCCTCGCCCGCGGGCCGGTCGGCGGCCCCGGACTCCGGCGCGGCCGGCCGCGCGGGCTCCGCGGCCGGCGGGGCCGCCGGGGGCGAACCGGACGTCGGCGGCGGCACCGGCGGCGGGGAGCTCAGCGGCACCCCGGCCGGGGAGGGGACGCCTCCGGCGCGTCCGCCGAGACCGGGGAAGAAGGGCGCGGACCGGACCTCGGGGTGCGGCGCGTCCCCGCCCTCCCCGGGGCGGCCCTTGTCGAGATCGGTCATCGATCGGTCCACCCTTTCTGACAGGAAGTCCATGGTGGCGTAGGCGCGCCTGTCACGTCACGCGAAGCGGACGCCGTTCGACTGCCCGCGCGGGGCCGCGGCGGGGCGGGCGGGCCGGCATCCCGACTTCAGGCCGTCCGGCTTCCCTCTCTATGCTGCTGGTCAGGCCGTGGACAATAAGGAGAGCGCCGCTTTGAGCGTAGAGCCGGAGGAGCCCGTGGTGGAGGAGGCGCGCGCGGACGCGCCCGAGTCGGGGAAGAGCCCCGGAGATGAGCCCGTCCTCGAGGAGGAACGCGGCGGAGCGGGCGTCCCGGACGACTTCCAGCGGCTGTGGACGCCGCACCGCATGGCCTACATCAAGGGCGAGAACAAGCCCTCGGGCGCCGGGGCCGAGGACGACTGCCCGTTCTGCGAGATCCCGAAGATGACCGACGAGGAGGGCCTGATCGTGGCCCGCGGCGCGTCGGTGTACGCGGTCCTCAACCTCTACCCGTACAACTCCGGCCACCTGATGGTCGTCCCCTACCGGCACGTCGCCGACTACACCGAGCTCGACGCGGCCGAGTACACCGAGCTGGCCGAGCTGACCCGCAGCTCCCTGAGCGCGCTGCGCAAGGCCAGCGGCGCCCACGGCTTCAACGTCGGCATGAACCTCGGCCAGGTCGCCGGGGCGGGCATCGCCGCGCACCTGCACCAGCACGTGGTGCCGCGCTGGGGCGGCGACACCAACTTCATGCCGGTGGTCGGGCGCACCCGGGTGCTGCCGCAGCTGCTGCGCGAGACCCGGCAGATCCTCGCCGACGCCTGGCCGCACGCGTGAGCCCTTGATCGGTGATGATGGGGGCATGACACGACGCGAACGGCCGGTGCTGGTCTACGACGGCGACTGCGGGTTCTGCACCACCTCGGTGCGGTTCGTCGAGCGGCGCATCCCGACGTCCGCGCGGATCGTCGCGTTCCAGTTCGCGGACCTGGACGCGCTCGGCACCACCGCCGAGCGGGCCGAGTACGAGGTCCTGTGGGTGGACCGGGCGGGCCGGGTGAGCGGCGGGGCGCAGGCCATCGCGCGGCTGCTGATGGACGCGGGCGGGCCGTGGTGGCCGCTGGGCGCGGTGCTGCGGGTGCCGCCGGTGCGGTGGATCGCCCACGGCGTGTACCGGCTCGTGGCCGCCAACCGCCACCGCATGCCGGGCGGCACCGCCGCGTGCGTGCTGCCCGCCGCCCAGCGCCCCGGGGCGCGGCAGCAGGGCTGAGCAGGCCGACGCGGCGCTCCGGGCCGGGCCGAATCCGCGTCCAGGACCCGCGTCCAGGACCCGCGTTCGCAATCCGGGTTCAGGAGGGCTGCGGCTCCTTGCCGACGGACGCGGCGGGGGCCTCGGCGGGCCGGCGGCCCGCCCGCCCGCGCGGCAGCGGCAGCCGCTCCAGCGGCAGGAACGCCAGCAGCCAGATCGTGTGCGGCAGGAAGTGGATGGACAGCAGCGCGTAGGTGACCAGATGGAACCCCGCGAAGAACACCACGCCCGCGTACAGCGGGCGGCCCCGCGCGAACAGCAGCAGCGGTGAGGCCACCTCCGCCACGAACATGATCCACTGGCCCGCCTTCAGCGGCAGCGGGTAGTCGACGAGGGCGCGGCCCAGCGGGGTGCCGCGGCGGTTGAGGGCCCACTGCACGGTGGAGCCGTTCGGCCAGTCCGGGAACCCGCCGATGCGCACCTTCGCCCACGCCGACAGGAAGTAGGCGGCCACCACCGCCACCTGCACGCACCGCACCGACCAGCCGGACGCCTCGCACGGCGCGGGGTCGCCGAGGCGGGCCCGTCCCACGGTGGGCAGCACGAACAGCGCCACGACCAGCGCCAGATGGTCGTGGTCCACCTTGCCGTAGGACATGCTGATCGTGACCCACCACAGGTACCCGCCCGCGGCGACGAAGCCGGACGCGCGCGGCGCGAACCGCCCCGTCGCAGCGACCAGGCCCGCCGCCAGCGTGACCGCGAGCAGCGTGTACATCGCGGCGGGGGTGGGGGCGGGCAGGTGCAGCCAGCGCGCCAGCCGCACGGGCTGGTACAGGTCGCCGGGCAGCCGGGCGTGCGCGAGCGCGCTGTTGGTGAACAGCAGCATGTCGACCGGCAGGAACCCGTAGGCCAGCAGGCGCAGCCAGGCGACGCGGGCGCGCGGGATCGGGGCGTACCACCAGCGGCCCCAGGGCGTGGCCGCGTTCACCGCACGGTCCACACGGCGCGGTTGCGGACGCTGGTGGCGACGACCTTGCCGTCGCGCAGCGTCTTGACCTGGTGCACCAGGTAGATCCGGGTCAGCGCGGGGCGGTCGGGGTGCAGCCGCCGCTGGGCGTCGGCGATGCCCTGCAGCAGCGACGGATCGCGCACGATCCGGGTCATCTGGCCTTCGATCTCGGCGCGTTTCATGCCGGCCCCCACGGCGTCCATCGGCAGCTTGACATGCGTCCCCGCGGCGGTGTCGGCCTCCAGCCAGTGCGAGTGGATCTCACCGCCGTCGTCCTTGACCGAGAACGCGAACTGCGTCATCGGCCCCAGCGGGAAGTCGTCGTCGGTCCCGCACGAAGTGGTGTAGAGCAGCGTGCCGATCACCGTGGCGGCGGCGAGGGTGCGCCACAGGCGGCCGGGCGTGCTGAGTCGGAAGACCCCCGGATCCACGGCAGCAGCCTAGCGCGATCATGGCCGCCGGTCCGGGGGCGTCGTCCGCCCCGGCGGCGGGACGGACGACGCCGGGAAGGGGGCCGGAAAGGGGCGGGTCAGCCGGAGGCGGCGGCGACCTTGTCGGCCAGGTGCGACGGCAGCGGCTCGTACCGCAGGAAGGTGCGGCTGAACGTGCCGGTGCCCTGCGACATCGACCGCAGGTCGATCGCGTACCGGACGATCTCCAGCTGCGGCACCTCGGCCCGGATCATCGTGCGGCCGCCCGGCACCGACTCCGAGCCGAGCACCCGGCCGCGGCGGGAGGTCAGGTCGGACATGACCGCCCCGACGTACTCGTCGGCGACCAGCACGCCCACCTCGTCCACCGGCTCCAGCAGCAGGATCGGCACCTTGGCGGCGGCGTCCTTGAGGGCCAGCGCGCCCGCGGTCTGGAACGCCATGTCGGAGGAGTCCACCGAGTGGGCCTTGCCGTCGTACAGGGTCACCCGGATGTCGACCAGCGGGTAGCCGGCGGAGACGCCGCGGGCCATCTGCTGGCGCAGCCCCTTCTCCACCGACGGGATGAACTGGCGGGGGATCACCCCGCCGACGATCTTGTCGACGAACTCGAAGCCCGCGCCGGACGGCAGCGGCTCGACCTCGATGTGGCAGATGCCGTACTGGCCGTGCCCGCCGCTCTGCTTGACGTGCCGGCCGAGGCCCTTGGCGGGGGCGCCGAACGTCTCGCGCAGCGGGATGCGCAGGTCGATCCGCTCGACCTCCACGCCGTAGCGGGCGCTGAGCCGGTCGATCAGCACGTCGGCGTGCGCCTCGCCCATGCACCACAGCACCAGCTGGCGGGTCTCGGGGTTGTTCTCCAGCCGCAGTGTGGGGTCCTCGGCGACCAGCCGCCCCAGCGCCTGGCTGAGCTTGTCCTCGTCGGCCTTGGAGCGTGCCTGGATCGCCACCGGCAGCAGCGGGTCGGGCATCGTCCAGGGCGCCATCACCATCGGCTTGGCGGGGTCGGACAGGGTGTCGCCGGTCTCGGCGCGGCCCAGCTTGGCGACCGCGCAGATGTCGCCCGCCACGCACGCCGACACGGGGCGCTGGTGCTTGCCGAGCGGGGACGACAGCGCGCCGACGCGCTCGTCGACGTCGTGGTCCTCGTGTCCGCGGTCCTCCAGCCCGTGCCCGGACAGGTGCACCACCGTGTCGGGGCGCAGCGTCCCGGAGAACACCCGCACCAGGGAGATGCGCCCCACGTACGGGTCGGAGACGGTCTTGACGATCTCGGCGACCAGGGGGCCGTCGGGGTCGCAGCGCACCCGCTCGGGGGAGCCGCCGCCGACGGCGGTCACGGCGGGGATGCCGTGCTCGAGCGGGGACGGGAACGCCTGGGTGATGACCTCCAGCAGCTCCAGCATGCCGACGACCGGCCCGGCGTCGGCGCCGTGCGGGACCGCGGTGGCCAGCACGGGGTAGAAGCTGCCGCGCGCGACCGCGGTCTCCAGGTCCTGGATGAGCGCCTTGACGTCGATCTCCTCGCCGGCCAGGTACCGGTCCATGAGGGTCTCGTCCTCGCTCTCCTGGATGATCCCCTCGATCAGCGCGGCGCGCTGCTCGGCGATCTGGTCGAGGAACTCGGGGTCGGGCTCGCACTCCACCCGCTCGCCGGTGGAGTAGTCGAAGCAGCGCCGGGTCAGCAGCCCGATCAGGCCGCGCAGCCCGTCCCCCGAGCCGATCGGGAAGTAGACCGGCGCCACGCCCTCGCCGAAGACGTCCTGGCAGGTCAGGACCACGTCGTCGAAGTCGCCGCGCTGCTGGTCGACCTTGGTGATGACGACCGCCCGGGGCATGCCGACGGCCGCGCACTCCTCCCACAGCTGACGGGTGAGGCCGTCGATGCCGTCCACCGCGGAGATCACGAACAGCGCCGCGTCGGCGGCGCGCAGCCCGGCGCGCAGGTCGCCCACGAAGTCGGCGTATCCGGGGGTGTCGATGAGGTTGACCTTGATGCCCGCGTGGACCAGCGGGGCCAGGGCGAGGTTGACCGAGCGCTGCTGGCGCATCTCGACGTCGTCGAAGTCGCTGACCGTGGTGCCGTCCTCGACGCGCCCGCGCCGCTGGATGGTGCCGGTCGCGGCGAGCAGCGCCTCGACCAGCGTGGTCTTGCCCGCCCCCGAGTGGCCGACCAGCGCGACGTTGCGCACCTTGTCGGGCCGGCCGGCCTCCGGTGCCCTGCCGGGGCCTCCCGCGTGGCCTCCTTTGTCCGCCATAGCTCTACCTCCTCGGACCGCCCCGTGCGGGGCCGTCTGGAACGGAGCCGGGCCGCGCGGACCCGGCCCTGACGCCCGAGTGCGGCGCTGGGCCACCTTCATGACGTGCGTGACCGGCGTCACACCCGTAGCACCACCATTTCCCGTGAGGGGCCGGATCACAAGGGGTGGGCGGCAAACCGTGCCATCTCTTGGCCGCCCCGGCGTTCCCGCCGTGACACCGTCCGTTGGCCGGGCGCATGTCCCTCGTCATGCGGGACGGGGGGCCTGCGCCGGTATGTGTGGGGATTGCGTCAGACTTAAGGGCAGGTGCCTGGGTTGCGGGGATCGGTAGGCATTCCGACCCTGTGCGGATCGTGCACAACCGTGTGCACTCCGTGGCTACCTCCGCGGCTCGCGCGCACCCCGGGGGTGATCGGTCGCACTACGATGGCCCCCTGCGCGGGCCGTGGGCCCTCGGCTTGAGACGGACACGAGAAGATCGGACGGCGATGCTCAACAAAGTGCGGCCCGCGCTGGGACGCGTCCTGACCCCCGTCGGCCGGACCATCGCGCGCACCGGGGTCACGCCCAACGCCATCACGATCATCGGGACCGCGGGCGTGGTGGCGGGGGCCCTCGGCTTCTTCCCGCGCGGCGAGTTCTTCTGGGGCGTCCTCCTCATCACCGCGTTCGTGCTGTTCGACATGCTGGACGGCGCGGTCGCCCGGGTGACCGGGAAGATCTCCAAGTGGGGCGCGTTCCTGGACTCCACCAT
Organism: Actinomadura keratinilytica; assembly: GCF_039539665.1. NCBI lineage: Bacteria > Bacillati > Actinomycetota > Actinomycetes > Streptosporangiales > Thermomonosporaceae > Actinomadura > Actinomadura keratinilytica. Next base: position 58,858 of record NZ_BAABDO010000005.1, on the reverse strand, counting down.
GGACCGGGTCGCCGACGCGGCGATCTTCTCCGGGGTGATGATCGGCCTGTACCGGGACGGCCAGGAGCAGCTCGCCGGGGTCGCCCTGTACTGCCTGGTCGCGGGCGTGGTGGTGTCGTACGCCAAGGCGCGCGCGGAGGGCCTGGGCTACACCTGCAACGTGGGCATCGCCGAACGCGCCGAGCGCCTGATCGTGATCCTGGTGGCCACCGGGCTCGACGGCCTCGGCGTGCCCTACGTGCTGGCCGCGGCGCTGTGGGTGCTGGCCGTGCTCAGCACCGTCACCGTGGGGCAGCGGTTCGCGGCCGTGCGCGCGCAGGCCCTCGCCGACACCGACCCCCGGCCCGCCGCGCCGACGCCGCCCCCGGACGCGGGGCGCCGCCGGGACCGGCCGTCCGGCAACGGCACCGGGAACGCCTCCGAGAAGGCCGCCGGGCGGGCCGGGAAGGGCGGACGGCGCAAGTGGAACGTGCGCAGGCTCGACTCCGCCTCGGAGCCCCGACCATGAGGACGGGCCTGCGCGACGAGGCCATGGACGTCGCGTACGCCCTGGGGTGGACGGTCGTCCGCAAGACACCCGAACCGGCGGCCCGCGCGGTGTTCCGGGCCCTCGCCGACCACACCTGGCGGCAGCACGGCCAGGGCGTCCGCCAGCTGGAGAGGAACCTGTGCCGCGTCCTGGGCAAGGACGCCGTGGACGACGAGGTGCGGGTGCTCAGCAAGAAGGTGATGCGCTCGTACCTCCGGTACTGGCTGGAGGTCTTCCGGCTCCCCGAGTACGACCGCGACCGCATCCTCGGACGCTCGCGGGTGCGGGGCGCCGAGAAGGTGTTCGCGGCGCTGGAGTCGGGCCGCGGGGTGATCCTGGCCCTGCCGCACATGGGCAACTACGAGGCGGCCGGCGCCTGGCTGGTGCACCACGGCCACCCGTTCACCACCGTCGCCGAACGCCTCGAACCCGAGTCGCTGTTCGACCGGTTCGTCGCCTTCCGCGAGAGCCTGGGCATGGAGGTGCTGGCCCACCGGGGCGCGTCGGCGTTCGGCCGGATGGCCCGGCGGCTGCGCGCGGGCGGCGCGGTCTGCCTGGTCGTCGACCGCGACCTCACCGACACGGGCGTGGAGGTGGAGTTCTTCGGCGCGACCGCGCGCATGCCCGCGGTGACCGCCGCGCTGGCCATGCGGACGGGCGCCGCGCTGTTCCCGGTGACCCTCTGGTACGAGGGCGACTACTGGGCGGCCCGGGTGCACGAGGAGATCCCGGTGCCCGAGGAGGGGGACAGGCGCGAGCGCACCCTGGCCGTGACGCAGCGGCTGGCGCGGGAGTTCGAGGCGGGCATCGCCGCCCATCCCGAGGACTGGCACATGCTGCAGAAGGTGTGGGTGGAGGACATGGCCGCCGACGGCCGCCCCGCCGGGGAGGGCGCCCGGTGAGGATCGGCATCGTGTGCCCGTACACCTGGAACGTCCCGGGCGGCGTGCAGCAGCACATCCGCGACCTGGCCGAGGCGCTCATCGGGTTCGGCCACCACGTGTCGGTCATCACCCCCGCCGACGACGACGCGGCCCTCCCGCCGTACGCGGTGTCCACGGGACGCGCCGTGCCCGTCCCCTACAACGGCTCGGTGGGGCGCGTGGCGTTCGGGCCCCTGTCGGCGAGCCGGGTCCGGCGGTGGATCACCGAGGGCCGGTTCGACGTGCTGCACGTCCACGAGCCCGCCGCGCCGTCGCTGGGCATCCTGGCGTGCTGGGCGGCCGACGGCCCGATCGTCGGCACCTTCCACGCCTCCTACGAGCGCTCGCGGGTGGTGGCGGTGACCGCGCCGATCCTGCAGAGCGCCCTGGAGAAGATCACCGGGCGGATCGCGGTGTCGGAGGCGGCCCGCAAGACCCTCGTCGAGCACCTCGGCGGCGACGCGGTGCTGATCCCCAACGGGGTGGCCACCGAGCGGTACGCGATGGCCGAGCCGCTGCCGGGCTGGCAGCCGGGCCGCTCCGACGGCGTGCAGACCCTGGGCTTTTTGGGCCGCATGGACGAGCCCCGCAAGGGCCTGCCGGTGCTGCTGCGCGCCTTCGAGATCCTGGGCCGCCGGCGGCCCGGCCTGCGGCTGCTGCTGGCCGGCCCCGGCGACGCCGAAGAGGCCCTCGGCCGGGTCCCGCGCGAGCTGCGCGACCGGGTCGTGACGCTCGGCATGGTCAGCGAAGAGGACAAGATCCGCGCCTACCACTCGGTGGACGTGTTCGTGGCGCCCAACACCGGCGGGGAGAGCTTCGGCATCGTGCTGGCCGAGGCGATGTCGGCGGGCGCCCCGATCGTGGCCAGCGACCTGGAGGCGTTCGACCGGGTGCTGCTGGGCGGGCGCGCCGGGGCGCTGTTCCCGGTGGGCGACCACGAGGCCCTCGCCCGGGTCGCCGGGGAGCTGCTGGACGACGCGCCGCGGCGCAAGCAGCTGTCGGCCGAGGCGCGCGCGGCGGTGCGGCGCTACGACTGGTCCGCCGTGGCGCGCGACGTGCTGCGCGTGTACGAGACGGTCGCCCTGGACGGCGCCGGGGTCGTGGAGTCGCCGGGCGCCGGCCGGGCCGGGGGTGAGGCGCGGCCGTGACCTACGACTGGATCATCGACGTCCTGTTCTGGATCGCCGTCGTGTTCCTGGTCGGCGTGTACGTGTCGTGGCGGGCCACCCGCCTGGACCGGCTGCACGTGCGCGTGGAGACCGCCCGGGCCGCGCTGGACGCCGCGCTGGTGCGCCGCGCGGCGGTCGCCCTGGAGCTGGCGGCCTCGCGGCTGCTGGACCCCGCGACGAGCCTGCTGCTGGCCACGGCCGCGCACGAGGCCCGCACCGCCGACGCCGAGTCCCGGGAGTTCGCCGAGAGCGACCTGTCGCGCGCGCTGCGGGCCGTGGCCGACCAGCCCGGGTTCGCCGCCGCCGTGGCGGCCCGCGACGACGGCAAGGCCGTGCTGGAGGAGCTGGCGGGCGCCGCGGCCAAGGTCGTCTACGCCCGCCGCTTCTACAACGACGCGGTCTCCGCCGCCCGCATCGCCCGCCGCAAGCTGCTGATCCGCGTGCTGCCGCTGGCGGGCAAGGCGCCCCTGCCGGACTTCTTCGAGATCGACGACGACCCGCCCCGCCTGTGACCGGGCCGTCCCGCGGCCGGGCCGGCGCGGGCCGGTGAACGTCGCCGGTCGAGCCGCCCGTCGAGCCGTCCGGTCGAGCCGCCCGTACCCCTGTGCGGCCGCTTCCGTCCGGGCGGAACCTGGAATATGTGCCGGTTCGCTACCCTCGGGCGGGTCGCAGGAGGAGGGACATCGTGCGATTCGCAGGGGTTGTGCGGGGAACGCGGGGCGGCCGGGCGGCCGCGGGGCTGGCCTGCGCCGCCGTCCTGGCCGGGACGCTGGCGGGCTGCTCCGGGCGCGTCGCCGAGGACGCCGCGCCGCCCGTCGCGTCCGGCGGCACCGCCCCGTCGGCGCCGACCCCGGCGACCCACCCGTTCACCGGCGGCACGCGCGGGCTGCGCAACCCGGTGCTGGCCGTGAAGATCGAGAACACCCGCCCGGCGATGCCCCAGTCCGGCGTGACCGCGGCCGACATCGTCTACGTCGAGCAGGTGGAGGGCGGCGAGACCCGGCTGATGGCGGTGTACTCGTCCCGGTATCCGCGCCGCGTCGGCCCGGTGCGCAGCGCCCGCATCTCCGACCTGCACATCCTGCCGCAGTTCGGCCGTCCCGCGTTCGCCTTCTCCGGCGTGCAGAGCAAGATGAAGCCGTACGTGCGCCGGGCGCCGGTGTACGACGTGTCGCAGGAGAACGGCGGGTCCGCCTACTTCCGGGCCGGGCCCAAGCCGATCCCCTACAACCTGTACGCCGACCCCAGGAACCTGCTGAGGCTGGCCCCGCGCGCCGAGCCGCCCCGCGACATCGGCTTCCGGTTCGGGCCCGCCCCCGCCGGCGGCAGGCCCACCAAGACCTTCACCGCGCGCTGGCCGTCGGCGACCATGGCGTTCACCTGGTCGGCCAAGAGGAAGCGGTGGCTGTCGTCGTTCGGCGGGCGCGTCAACGTGGGCGCCGAGGGCGACGTCCTGGGCGGCCACACCATCGTCGTCCAGTACGCCAAGACCACCCGCTCGAAGTTCCACGACTTCCTCGGCAGCTACACCCCGCTGATCCACACCACGGGGACGGGACGGGCGACGGTGCTGCGCGACGGCATGGCCTACGACGCGCGCTGGTCGCGCCCCTCCGAGACGCAGGGCACCACGTTCACCACCGCCGACGGCAGGCCCATGACGTTCGCCGCGGGGCAGGTGTGGGTGGTCCTGGTCAACGACGGCCGGCCGTACATGCCCTAGCCGCCGGGCCGACACGGCGTAAAGGCGGCGGCGCGCGCGTTGACGGCCTGGCGGGTCCGTTTCTCGCCCGAGCAGGCAATATCATGGGAAATGACTTTGTCGTCCCTTCCATGTGAGGAATGCCCGTGTCCACTACCGACGTCCCCGCCACCGCGAACGCCGTCCCCGAGACCGGGACCGCCCGCGTCAAGCGCGGCATGGCGGAGATGCTCAAGGGCGGCGTGATCATGGACGTCGTCACCCCCGAGCAGGCGAAGATCGCCGAGGACGCGGGCGCGGTGGCGGTCATGGCACTGGAGCGCGTTCCCGCCGACATCCGCGCCCAGGGCGGCGTCGCCCGGATGAGCGACCCCGACATGATCGAGAGCATCATCGAGGCGGTCTCCATCCCCGTCATGGCCAAGGCGCGGATCGGCCACTTCGTCGAGGCGCAGGTGCTGCAGGCCCTCGGCGTCGACTACATCGACGAGTCGGAGGTGCTCACCCCCGCCGACTACGAGAACCACATCGACAAGTGGGCCTTCACCGTGCCGTTCGTGTGCGGCGCCACCAACCTCGGCGAGGCGCTGCGCCGCATCACCGAGGGCGCCGCGATGATCCGCTCCAAGGGCGAGGCCGGCACCGGCGACGTCTCCAACGCCACCACCCACATGCGCCGCATCCGCGCCGAGATCCGGCGCCTGCAGTCGCTGCCCGAGGACGAGCTGTTCGTGGCCGCCAAGGAGCTGCAGGCCCCCTACGAGCTGGTCAAGGAGGTCGCGCAGGCGGGCAAGCTGCCGGTCGTGCTGTTCACCGCCGGCGGCATCGCCACCCCCGCCGACGCCGCCATGATGATGCAGCTGGGCGCCGAGGGCGTGTTCGTCGGCTCGGGCATCTTCAAGTCCGGCGACCCGGTCAAGCGCGCCGAGGCGATCGTCAAGGCCACCACCTTCTACGACGACCCCGACGTGGTCGCCAAGGCCTCCCGCGGCCTCGGCGAGGCCATGGTCGGCATCAACGTCGCCTCGCTCGGCGAGGACCAGAAGTACGCCGGCCGCGGCTGGTGACCGCCGCGGGGGAGTGACGGCGCAGCACCTCCCCCCTCCACACGGCGCCACCGGAAGGTTTACGCTGGCCGCGCGGCCGGTCGGGGGCTGCGACGCCCCTGGGCGGCTCCGGCCGTGGGAGGGGACGACGATGGCTTGGTCGGTCGCGCTCGCCTGCGCCAGCGCGGGGGAGCCCGCCGAGGTGTTCGGCCCGGGGCTGCGGCCCGATCCCGACGCGGCGGCCCGGCTGGCGCACGGGCTCTACCCGGCCGCGACCCTGGTCGAGACCGGCGACACGGTGCTCGACTTCGCGCTGTGGCCGTATGAGGACGAACTGTTCGTCGGCGCCTACGACCAGCGGGCCCTGCTGCTGTGCGACCGGCGCCTGTTCTGCCTCGACGACGACGCCCGCCGCGTCGCCGACTCGGTCGCCGCGGCCCTGCCCGGCGCGCGCTGCGGCGTGCTCGTGCTGCACAGCGTCATCTCCGGCTGCTGGTTCCGCTGGTACGAGGGGGGAGCGCTGCGCCGCGACGTGTTCGTCACCAAGGAGGACGGCGTCGTGGTCGACCAGGGCGAGCGGCTGCCCGTCGAACGCCCGTTCTGGACGGCCATCGACCGGGGCGCCGGGGACGTGCCGCTGCCGTTCGACCCCGAGGACTTCGGCCTGGCGCTGGCCCGCGCCCACATGTTCGGACGCGGCATCGCCGACCGCGGCACCGACGGCTTCCTGCCCCTCGAACTGCCCCTGCGCCGCTTCAAACTGTGCTGACCCCCGCCCCCGGAAGAGCGACGGTTCCGGGGGCGTTGTAAGGAACGGCTAGGGTTCTGCCCCGACGCCCCCGTGTGTCCATGCGTACCTCCCGGAAGGTTCATCGGTGACTGCTGTGCCGACCGTGCCGTCTGAGCCGACGATCGGCGTGCTCGCCCTGCAGGGCGACGTGCGCGAGCACGCCCGCGCCCTGCAGGCCGCGGGCGCGCGGACGCTCGCCGTCCGCCGCCCCGGGGAGCTGGAACGCTGCGACGCCCTGGTCATCCCCGGCGGGGAGTCCACCACCATGTGGCGCCTGGCCCGCGCCTTCGAGCTGCTGGAGCCGCTGCGCAAGCGGATCGAGGCGGGCATGCCCGCCTACGGCTCCTGCGCCGGCATGATCATGCTCGCGGACCGCATCCGCGGCGGCGTGGCCGGGCAGGAGACGATCGGCGGCATCGACATGACCGTGCGGCGCAACGCCTTCGGCCGCCAGGTCGACTCCTTCGAGAGCCCGGTGCGGCTGGCGGGCATGGGCGACACGCCCTACCACGCGGTGTTCATCCGCGCTCCCTGGGTGGAGTCGGTCGGCGACGGCGTGGAGGTCCTCGGCCGCGCCGAGAGCGGCCCGAACGCCGGTAGGATCGTCGCCGTCCGTCAGGGCCGCCTGATGGCGACCGCCTTCCACCCTGAACTGACGGGCGACTTTCGCGTGCACCGCTACTTCGCCGACCTGGTGCGCCGGGCGGCGGCCGGGGGTGGGTCCCCCATGAGGGGGTCGGAATGAGCACTGAGCAGGAGGATTGACGGATGTCCGGCCATTCCAAATGGGCGACGACCAAGCACAAGAAGGCCGCCCTCGACGCCAAGCGGGGCAAGCTCTTCGCCAAGCTGATCAAGAACATCGAGGTCGCGGCGCGGACCGGCGGCGGGGACCCCGACGCCAACCCCACCCTGTACGACGCCATCTACAAGGCCAAGAAGAACTCGGTCCCCAACGACAACATCGAGCGGGCCCGGCGCCGCGGCGCCGGCGAGGAGGCCGGGGGCGCCGACTGGCAGACGATCATGTACGAGGGGTACGCCCCCGGCGGCGTCGCCCTGCTGATCGAGTGCCTGACCGACAACCGCAACCGCGCCGCCTCCGAGGTGCGCACCGCGGTCACCCGCAACGGCGGCTCGATGGCCGACCCGGGCTCGGTGTCGTACCTGTTCAACCGCAAGGGCGTCATCATCGTCCCCAAGTCGGGCACCACCGAGGACGACCTGATGCTGGCGGTGCTGGACGCCGGCGCCGAGGAGGTCAACGACCTCGGCGAGAACTTCGAGGTGGTCTGCGAGGCGGGCGACCTGATCGCGGTGCGCAGCGCGCTGCAGGACGCCGGCATCGACTACGAGTCGGCCGACACCAACTGGCTGCCCAGCGTCACCGTCCCGCTGGACGAGGAGAACGCCAGGAAGGTCTTCCGCCTGCTGGAGGCCCTGGAGGACTCCGACGACGTGCAGGAGGTCTTCGCCAACTTCGACGTCTCCGACGACGTCATGGCCAAGGTCGAGGCCTGAGCCCTCGCCCCTGGGGCCTTTTCCACCGACGGGCGCAGCGGCCCCTCCGCGCGGCGGAGGGGCCGCTGCTCGCGTTCGCCGGACCGGCCGCCGGGCCCCCGCACGCACTGGGCGCACAGGACGCGGGCGCGGGGACACGGCCGCGGGGACACCGCGGGGACACGGCCGCCGCCGGTGCGCGACGATGTCCGGGGCGTTCGGTACGGTGGCCAACACCGAACGGATGATCGAAGGAGCGGCCGTGCGGGTGCTGGGAGTCGACCCCGGTCTCACCAGATGCGGAGTCGGCGTCGTGGACGGCGCGCCGGGCACGCCGCTGACGCTGGTGGCGGTGGACGTCATCCGCACCAGCCCCGACGACGACGTCCCGGTCCGGCTGCTGGGCATCGAGGCGGGCCTCGAGGCGCTGCTGGACGAGGTGCGGCCCGACGCCGTGGCCGTCGAACGCGTCTTCTCCCAGCACAACGTGCGCACCGTCATGGGCACCGCGCAGGCGGCGGGGGTGGCCATGCTGGCGGCCGCCCGGCGCGGGCTGCCGGTCGCCCTGCACACGCCCAGCGAGGCCAAGGCCGCCGTCACCGGCAGCGGCCGCGCCGACAAGGCCCAGGTGACCGCGATGGTGACGCGGCTGCTGCGGCTGGACGCCGCGCCCAGGCCCGCCGACGCCGCCGACGCGCTGGCACTGGCGATCTGCCACGTGTGGCGCGGCGGCGCGCAGGCCCGGCTGGCCGCCGCCCGGCCCGGCGCCCGGCCCGGCGCGGCCCCCGTCCACGGCAGGAGCAGAGGAGGATCGACGCAGTGATCGCGTTCGTCAGCGGCCGGGTCGCGGCCGCCGGACCCGACACGGCCGTGATCGACGTGCACGGCGTGGGCCTGGCGGTGCAGTGCACGCCCGCCACCCTCGCCGGGCTGAAGGTCGGCGAGCAGGCGCGGGTGCCGACCTCGCTGGTGGTCCGCGAGGACTCGCTGACCCTGTTCGGGTTCGCCGACGAGGACGAGCGCGCCGTGTTCGAGGTGCTGCAGACCGCCAGCGGCGTCGGGCCCCGCCTGGCGCTGGCGATGCTGGCCGTGCACTCGCCGGACGCCCTGCGCCGCGCCGTCGCCGCCGAGGACGTGGCCGCGCTGACCAAGGTCCCCGGCATCGGCAAGAAGGGCGCCCAGCGCATCGTGCTGGAGCTGCGCGACCGCCTCGGCGCCCCGTCCGGCGACGGCGCCGGCGCGCCCGCCCCGGCCCGCCCCGAACCCTGGCGCGAGCAGGTCCGCACCGGCCTGGTCAACCTGGGCTGGTCCGCCAAGGACGCCGAGGCCGCCGTCGCGGCCGTCGCCGCCGATCTGGACGGCGGCGACCCGCCGCCGGTCTCCGCGCTGCTGCGGGCCGCCCTCAAGAAGCTGAGCAAGTGATCGACACGGCGGGGAGGGGCGCGCGATGAGCGCGGAGGAACGGCTCGTCTCGGCCGACGCCGGAGGGCCCGACGAGCAGGTCATCGAGGCGGCGCTGCGGCCCAAGCGGCTGGACGACTTCATCGGGCAGCAGCGCGTCCGCGAGCAGCTGTCGCTGGTGCTGCACAGCGCGCTGCGGCGCGGCCGCACCCCCGACCACGTGCTGCTGTCGGGCGGCCCGGGCCTCGGCAAGACCACCCTCGCCATGATCATCGCGGCGGAGCTGGGCAAGCCGCTGCGGATCACCTCCGGCCCGGCCATCGAACGCGCCGGCGACCTGGCCGCGGTGCTGTCCACCCTGTCCGAGGGCGAGGTGCTGTTCCTCGACGAGATCCACCGCATGGCGCGGCCCGCCGAGGAGATGCTCTACATGGCGATGGAGGACTTCCGGGTCGACGTGGTCGTCGGCAAGGGCCCCGGCGCCACCGCCATCCCCCTCGACATCGCCCCGTTCACCCTGGTCGGCGCCACCACCCGGGCGGGCATGCTGCCCGGCCCCCTGCGCGACCGGTTCGGGTTCGTCGCGCACATGGACTTCTACGAGCCCGCCGAGCTGGAGGTCATCGTCAAGCGGTCGGCCCGGCTGCTGGACGTGCGGATCACCGACGGCGGGGCCGCCGAGGTGGCCGACCGCTCCCGCGGCACCCCCCGCATCGCCAACCGGCTGCTGCGCCGCGTCCGCGACTACGCCGAGGTGCGCGCCGACGGCGTGATCACCCGCGAGCTGGCCCGCGACGCGCTGACCCTCTACGAGGTCGACGAACGCGGCCTGGACCGCCTCGACCGGGCCGTGCTGACCTCGCTGCTGCGCAAGTTCGGCGGGGGGCCGGTGGGCCTGTCGACGCTGGCGGTGTCGGTGGGGGAGGAGCCCGAGACGGTGGAGGTGGTGGCCGAGCCGTTCCTGGTGCGGCAGGGACTGCTGGCCCGCACCCCGCGCGGCCGCATCGCCACCCCCGCGGCCTGGGCCCACCTGGGCCTGACGCCCCCGCCCACCGCGCCGATGGCGGGCACCCTGTTCGACCTCGGCGACGCCGTTGAGGAGGGCGCTGGGAAGGGCGCTGGGAAGGGCGCTGAGCAGGGCGATGACCAGGACTCGGTGATCAGCTGATAACGGCTTGGGAACTTCCGGGCTGCGTCGCTCGTCACGTCGTTGCCGGGGTCTGACGTACTCTCTAGACTCCGGGACTTGGTCACCTCTCCAGCCGCCGAACCTGTGACGAGGCCGATTTCCGGCGACCGGCTGGCACAGCACATCGGAAGGATGCCCGAGCGAAGGGCAGCGACATGAACTTTGCAGCAGAGCAGAGCAGCAGCGGGCCCCTGAACCTGCTGCTGCTGCTCGCCATCCCCGTGGTCTTCTACTTCCTGCTGATCAGGCCGCAGAGCAAGCGGCGCAAGGAGCAGCTGCAGATGCAGAACTCCCTGCGCCCGGGCGTGCGGGTGATGACGACCAGCGGCATGTACGCCACCGTGGTCGCGGTGGACGACGACGGCGTGGTCCTGGAGATCGCGCCCGGGGTCGAGGCGCGGTTCGTCAAGCAGGCCGTGATGCAGGTCGTCGCCGAGACCGACGGGGCGGACGACGAGCTGGACGACGACGCGGGCGGCAGCGGCGGCAGCGGCGACCCCGACGACCGGATCGACCTGTCCAAGAAGGACGCCGGCGACGCCGAGGACGGCGCCAAGGAGGCCGAGGACGCCGAGACCGAGGAGGGCCCCAAGGCCAAGGCCGCGGGTAAGACGTCGTCCTGACGCGGCGTCCTTCGTCCACCACTCGGAACGACCGCCCGACCGCCGCGCGCGGGGCGCTCGGGCGGCCGGGGGAGGACGTGACGCCGCCGCCCGACGCCGTACGGCGTACCACCAACACGGGAAGTAAACGACCAGTGGCTCCGCCTCGTAGCAACGTACCCAAGCCCGGGCGCACGCTCCTCGGGCTGTTCGCGGTCATGGCGGTCCTGACCTGCGTGATGTTCCTCCAGGGGCAGCCCACCCCCAAGCTCGGGCTGGACCTGGCCGGCGGCACCACCGTCACGCTCACCGCCAGGACCGAAAGCGGCGCGACGCCGCCCGACACCCAGATGACCCAGGCCGTCAAGATCATGACGCAGCGGGTCAACGGGCTGGGCGTGTCCGACGCCGAGGTCGCCAAGCAGGGCAACCGCAACATCGTCGTCAACGTCCCCGGAGAGGGCCAGGACCGCGTCGTCCAGCTCATCGGGACCACGGCCAAGCTGCAGTTCCGGCAGGTGTTCGCCGTCGCCGACGGCAGGCCGACCGCGGGGACCTCGCCGAGCCCCACGCCCACTTCCAGCGGCGGCGCCAAGCCGTCGGCGAGCCCCTCGGCGAGCTCGTCGGCCGGCTCCTCGCCGAGCCCGTCCGGCTCGGCCACGCCGCGCGGCAGGGCGGTGCCGGAGGCGCTGGCGGCGCCGTCGCCGTCCGCCTCCTCCAGCGGCGGCGCCTCCCCCTCGGCGTCCCTGTCGGCCTCGCCGTCGGAGTCTCCGTCGGCGCTGCCGAGCGACCTGCTCACCGGGCAGGACTACAGCGCCATCGACGACAAGGCCGTGATCCAGCAGTTCGAGAAGCTGGACTGCACGGGCGCCGACAAGCGCGCCCCGGGCGCCAACGACCCCAACCGCAAGTGGGTGGCGGCCTGCGACCAGGACGGCACGGCCAAGTACATCCTCGGCCCGGTCCGGGTGGAGGGCACCCAGGTCTCCGACGCCAACGCCCTGCCGCCGGACGCCCAGCAGGGCCAGAGCAGCTGGACGGTCGCGCTGAAGTTCAAGTCGCAGGGCGCCCGCCAGTTCGGCCAGGTGACCAGCGAGGCCTACCAGGCCCCGGCGGGCAGCCCGCAGCGGCAGGTCGCGATCGTGCTGGACGGCCAGGTGATCTCCGCGCCGAGCATCGACAACGGCGCGATCACCGGCGGCACCGCCAGCATCTACGGCCCGCCGGAGAGCTTCACCCAGAGCTACGCCACCGACCTGGCCAACGTGCTCAAGTACGGCGCCCTGCCGCTGGAGTTCACCCAGAGCTCCATCGACGAGGTGTCCTCCACGCTGGGCTCCGACCAGCTGCGCGGCGGCCTGATCGCCGGCGCCATCGGCCTGGCGCTGGTGGTGCTGTACTGCCTGCTGTACTACCGGGGCCTCGGCCTGGTCGCGGTCGGCAGCCTGCTGGTGGCCTCCGCCATCACCTACGTGTCGGTGGTGATCCTGGGCGAGAACATGGGCTTCCGCCTGTCGCTGCCGCACATCATCGGCCTGATCGTCTCCATCGGCATCACCGCCGACTCGTTCATCGTCTACTTCGAGCGGCTGCGTGACGAGCTGCGCGCCGGGCGCACGTTCCGGCCGTCGGTGGAGACCGCCTGGCGCCGGGCCCGGCGCACCATCCTGGTCGCCGACGCGGTGACGTTCCTGGCCGCCCTGGTGCTGTACTTCCTGGCCGTCGGCGGGGTCCGCGGCTTCGCGTTCGCCATGGGGCTGACCACGCTGATCGACGTGGTGGTGGTGTTCTTCTTCACCAAGCCGCTGGTGGCGCTGCTGTCGCGGACGAAGTTCTTCGGCCGCGGCCATCCGCTGTCCGGGCTCGACCCCAAGCGGCTGCGCAAGACGACCACGACCACCACGACCCCGACCGGCCAGGAGGCGTGATGCTGGGGCTGCGCGCAGTCATCTCCCGGATCTACCGGGGCGAGATCAGCGCCGACATCGTCGGCCGGCCCAGGCTGTGGTACTCGATCTCCGGCCTGCTGCTGGCGCTGTCCATCGCCGGGCTGGTCATCCAGGGCCTGAACTTCGGCGTGGAGTTCCGCGGCGGGTCGGTGTTCACCTTCGGCGCGCCCGGCCACTCCATCGAGGACGTGCGCGGCGCCGTCCAGAGCGGCGGCGCCCACCAGGTCATCGTGCAGAAGGCCGGCGGCGACTGGCGGGTCACCACCGAGAGCCTTAGCTCCACCGAGGTCAACGAGGTCAAAAAGAGCATCTCCGAGGACCTCGGGGTGCCCGCCGCGAAGGTCAGCACGCAGGTGGTGGGGGCGTCCTGGGGCGGCGAGGTCTCGGCGAAGGCCTGGCAGGCGCTCGCCGTCTTCATGGTGCTGATCATCGCCTATCTCAGCGTGGCCTTCGAGTGGCGGATGGCGGTGGCCGCGCTGGTGGCGCTGGTGCACGACCTGATCATCACGGCGGGCATCTACGCCTGGTCCGGGTTCGAGGTCACCCCGGCGACGCTGCTGGGCTTCCTGACCATCCTGGGCTACTCGCTGTACGACGCGGTCGTGGTCTTCGACATGATCAAGGAGGTCACCAGACCGCTCGGCCCCACGTCCAAGATCACCTACAGCCAGGCGGCGAACCAGGCGCTCAGCAGCACCCTGGTGCGCTCCCTGAACACCTCGCTGGTGGCGATCCTGCCGGTGGCGGCGATCCTGTTCATCGGCACCGCGCTGTTCGGCGCCGGGACGCTGAAGGACCTGTCGCTGGCCCTGTTCGTCGGCATGATCGTCGGTACCTACTCGTCGATCTGCGTGGCCACCCCGATGCTGGTGCAGCTCAAGGAGCGCGAGCCCCGGTACCGGCAGCTGCGCGAGAACATCGCCCGCCGCGAGGCCAGCGCCAAGCGGCAGGCCAAGGCCGTGCGGACCCGGACCGCGGCCGCCGACGGCGGGGACGACGCGCCGTCCGGCGGCTCCCAGGGCTCCGACGGGGCCGCGCCGAACGGCGCCCGCTCCGGCGGCGGGTCCGGCGATGACGGGCAGGCCGCCGAGGAGGCGCCCGTGACGGTCACGGTGCGCAAGGTCGTCCAGCAGGGGCCCCGGCAGCAGCCCAAGCGGGGCACCCGCCAGCAGCGCCGCCGCGGCAGATGACCGCCTGAGGCGGTCGCAGGATCGTCGCCCGGCCCCGCCGGGCGCGCAACGAACCCGTAACCGGCCGTGTGCGGGCCACCCCCCGGAGGGCCCGCGCACGGCCGCCGCATGAGCAGGAGAACACCGCCTGTGGACCTCGAGAAGCTGATCCACGACCGGATCCGCGACGTGCCCGACTACCCCAAGCCGGGCGTGCTGTTCAAGGACATCACCCCCCTGCTGGCCGACCACGTGGCGTTCGCCGGCGTGGTCGACGCGATCGTCAACCACCACGGCCGCGGCACCATCGACAAGATCGTCGGCATCGAGGCGCGCGGTTTCATCCTGGCCGCGCCCGTGGCGTACCACTTCGGCGCCGGATTCGTTCCGGTGCGAAAAAAGGGAAAGCTGCCCGCGCGGACGTACGAGGAGACCTATGATCTCGAGTACGGGACCGAGACCATCGAGGTGCACGCAGACGCCTTCGGTCCCGGAGAACGGGTTCTGATCGTCGACGATGTCCTGGCCACCGGGGGCACCGCGCGAGCGGCCGCCGAGCTGGTGGGCCGGACGGGCGCCCAGGTGGTGGGCCTGTCGGTGCTGCTGGAGCTGTCCTTCCTGCGCGGCCGCGACCGGCTCGGCGACCTGGACGTGCACGCCCTGGTCACGGTCTGACGACGGCCCTGGTCACCGTCATGGAACCGGACATGGGTGGATAGACTGGCGGGAATCAGGATCCGGTGGGACGGGCGCCGCCCGCGCGGGGCGGTACCGACGGGGACGGCGTCCACTGGACTAGGGAGGCCGGGTGCCGGGTGAGGTGGTATCGACCGACGCGGTGAACGGCGCCGCGCTGAACGGGGCGGACGACGCCGGCCGTTCCGCGGAGTGCGCCGTACCGGCCCGCGCCGCCGGCCCGCAGGTCCCGGCCGCGGGCGCCGCGCCCCGCGGCGAAGCCCGGCACGACGGGCCCGAAGAGACGGCGCCGAAAGCCGAGCCGGCGAAAGAGGCGCCGGTGAAAGAGGCGGCGCCGAAAGGCGAGTCGGCGAACGACGAGGAGCGGCTGAAAGGCGAGGGCGGCGCCGGCACGGCCCGTCCAGCCGAGCCGCAGCGCGACCGCCCGCAGGCCGCCGCGAAACAGCCCGCCTCCGCCGCCCGCCCCCCCTCCCGCACCGCCGCCTCCGCCCCCACCGTCCCGACCCGGCCCTCTCCGGCCCCGACCCCGCCGTCCGCCGCCCGGGTACGCCGCAGGCTCGCCCGGCTGGGAGCCCAGCGCGGCACCGCCATGAACCCGGTACTGGAACCACTGATCAAGACCGTCCGCAACACCCATCCCAAAGCGGATCTGCGGCTGATCGAACGCGCCTACGACGTCGCCGCGCACTACCACCGCGACCAGAAGCGCAAGAGCGGCGACCCCTACATCACCCACCCGCTCGCCGTCGCCACCATCCTCGCCGAGCTCGGCATGAACACCGAGACGCTGTGCGCGGCGCTGCTGCACGACACCGTCGAGGACACCCCCTACACCCTGGAGGAGCTGCGCGCCGACTTCGGCGACGAGATCGCCGCGCTGGTCGACGGGGTGACCAAGCTCGACAAGGTCAAGTACGGCGACGCGGCCGAGGCCGAGACCGTCCGCAAGATGGTCGTGGCGATGTCGCGCGACATCCGGGTGCTGGTCATCAAGCTGGCCGACCGGCTGCACAACATGCGCACGCTGCGCTACCTGCCCCGGCACAAGCAGGAGCGCAAGGCCCGCGAGACGCTGGAGATCTTCGCTCCGCTGGCGCACCGGCTCGGCATGAACACCCTCAAGTGGGAGCTGGAGGACCTGGCGTTCGCCACCCTCTACCCCAAGCGGTTCGACGAGATCGCCCGGCTGGTGTCCGAACGGGCCCCGCGCCGCGACGTCTACCTGCAGGAAGTGATCGAGAACGTCTCCGCCGACCTGCGCGAGGCGCGGATCAAGGCGACCGTGACCGGCCGCCCCAAGCACTACTACTCGATCTACCAGAAGATGATCGCCCGGGACGTCAGCTTCGACGACATCTACGACCTCGTCGGCATCCGCGTCCTGGTCGACAGCGTCCGCGACTGCTACGCCGCCCTCGGCTCGGTGCACGCGCGATGGAACCCGGTCCCCGGCCGGTTCAAGGACTACATCGCGATGCCGAAGTTCAACATGTACCAGTCGCTGCACACCACGGTGATCGGCCCGGAGGGCAAGCCGGTCGAGCTGCAGATCCGCACCTGGGGCATGCACCGCCGCGCCGAGTACGGCGTCGCCGCGCACTGGAAGTACAAGGAGGAGACGGTCGCCGGCCGCAAGGCGGGCGACATGCAGTGGCTGCGCCAGCTGCTGGACTGGCAGAAGGAGACCGCCGACCCGGCCGAGTTCCTGGAGTCGCTGCGGTTCGACCTGTCGGTCTCGGAGGTCTTCGTCTTCACGCCCAAGGGCGACGTGATCGCGCTGCCGCAGGGCGCCACCCCCGTCGACTTCGCCTACGCCATCCACACCGAGGTCGGGCACCGCTGCATCGGCGCCCGCGTCAACGGCCGCCTGGTGCCGCTGGAGTCCGCGCTCGACAACGGCGACACCGTCGAGGTGTTCACCTCCAAGTCGCCCGACGCCGGGCCCAGCCGCGACTGGCTGGGGTTCGTCAAGAGCGCCCGCGCCCGCAACAAGATCAAGCACTGGTTCTCCAAGGAGCGCCGCGACACCGCGATCGAGTCCGGCAAGGAGTCGATCGCCCGCGCCATGCGCAAGCAGAACATGCCGCTGCAGCGCATGATGTCCGGCGAGGCGCTGCTGGCGCTGGCCCGCGACATGAACTACGCCGACGTGTCGTCCCTGTACGCCGCGGTCGGCGAGGGCCACGTCTCGGCGCAGCACGTCGTGCAGCGCCTGGTGGACGCCCTGGGCGGGGTGGAGAGCGCCGAGGAGGACCTGGCGGAGATCGCCCTGCCGACCCGCCGCAAGCGGGTCCGCCCGGCGGGCGACCCGGGGGTCGTGGTGGCCGGCGACCCGGACGTGTGGGTGCGGCTGTCGCGCTGCTGCACCCCGGTGCCCGGCGACGACATCGTCGGTTTCGTCACCCGCGGGCACGGGGTGTCGGTGCACCGCGCCGACTGCGCCAACGTCGTCCAGCTGCGCTCCCAGCCGGACCGGCTGATCGACGTCAAGTGGTCGCCCACCGAGGACTCGGTGTTCCTGGTCGCCATCCAGGTCGAGGCCCTGGACCGGCCCCGCCTGCTGTCGGACGTCACCCGCGTGCTGTCCGACCAGCACGTCAACATCCTGTCCGCCTCGGTCACCACCAGCCGCGACCGGGTCGCCGTCAGCCGCTTCACCTTCGAGATGGGCGACCCCAAGCACCTCGGGCACGTGCTGAAGGCCGTCCGCTCCATCGACGGCGTCTACGACGTCTACCGCATCACCAGCGGCACCCACCGCTGACCCGCGGACCCCCGAACTCCGGAAGGCCCCGCAAGACCTCGCAAGACCCCGGAGAACCCGAAGGGCGGCCGGCGCCGACGCGCCGACCGCCCTTTCACGTTCCCGACCCGGGGCCCGTCAGGACCCGGCCTCCTCCTCTTCGGGGATGACGTCGACACCGGCCTCGGCCCGCTGCTGCGCGGTGATCGTGGTGGGCGCCGAGGTCAGCGGGTCGAACCCGGACGCGGCCTTGGGGAAGGTGATCACGTCGCGGATCGAGTCGCCGCCCGCCAGCAGCATCACGATCCGGTCCCAGCCGAACGCGATGCCGCCGTGCGGCGGCGGCCCGTACTTGAACGCCTCCAGCAGCCAGCCGAACTTGGACTCGGCCTCCTCCTTGGTCATGCCGAGCACGTCGAACACCCGCTGCTGCATCTCCGCCCGGTGGATCCGGATGGAGCCGCCGCCGATCTCGTAGCCGTTGCAGACCAGGTCGTAGGCGTTGGCCAGGGCCTCGCCGGGACGGTCCTGGAAGTCGTCGGCGAACTCGGGCTTGGGCGCGGTGAACGGGTGGTGGACGGGCGTCCAGCCGATCTGCTCGCCCTTGTCGTCGTACAGCGGCTCGAACACCGGGGCGTCGACCACCCAGGCGAACGCCCAGGCCGACTCGTCGATCAGCCCGCAGCGGCGGCCGATCTCCAGGCGGGCGGCGCCCAGCAGCTCGCGGGACTCCTGCGGACGGCCCGCGGCGAAGAACACCGCGTCGCCGGGGGCGGCGCCGACCTCGGCGGCCAGGCCCTCCCGCTCGGCGTCCGACAGGTTCTTGGCGACCGGGCCGCCCAGCGTCCCGTCCTGCTGGACCAGCACGTAGGCCAGCCCGCGGGCGCCCCGGGCCCGGGCCCAGTCCTGCCAGGCGTCCAGCTCCTTGCGGGTCTGGGACGCGCCGCCCGGCATCACCACGGCGCCCACGTACGGGGCCTGGAAGACGCGGAACGACGTGCCCGAGAAGTACTCGGTCATGTCGGTCAGCTCCAGGCCGAACCGCAGGTCGGGCTTGTCCGACCCGTACCGCGCCATCGCCTCGGCGTAGGTGAGGTGGGGGATGGGCCGCGGGATCTCGTACCCGGCGATGTCCTTCCACAGCCGGGACACCAGGTCCTCGGCGACCCGCAGCACGTCCTCCTGGGTGACGAACGACATCTCGATGTCGATCTGGGTGAACTCCGGCTGCCGGTCGGCGCGGAAGTCCTCGTCGCGGTAGCAGCGGGCGAGCTGGTAGTACCGCTCCACGCCGCCCACCATGAGCAGCTGCTTGAACAGCTGCGGCGACTGCGGCAGCGCGTACCAGTGGCCCGGCCGCAGCCGCACCGGCACCAGGAAGTCGCGGGCGCCCTCGGGCGTCGAGCGGGTCAGCGTGGGCGTCTCGACGTTGACGAACCCGTGCTCGCGCATCACCTCGTGCACCACGAACGACGCCTCGGAGCGGATCCGCACGGCGCGGGCGACGCTCTCGCGGCGGATGTCGAGGTAGCGGTACTTGAGCCGCACCTCCTCGTTGACGTTGACGTCCCCCTCGATCGGGAACGGCAGCGGCGCGGACTCCGACAGCACCTCGATGTCGGTGGCGGCGACCTCCACCTCGCCGGTGGGCAGCTCGGGGTTCTCGTTGCCGGCCGGGCGCACCCGCACCTCGCCGGTGACCTTGACGCAGTACTCCGAGCGCAGGTCGTGCGCGGTGTCCTCCTCGCGGAAGACCACCTGGGCGACGCCGGACGCGTCGCGCAGGTCGATGAACGTGACCCCGCCGTGGTCGCGGCGGCGGGCCACCCAGCCGGCCAGCGTGACCTGCTGCCCGGCGTGCTCCCGGCGGAGCGTCCCCGCCTCGTGCGAGCGGATCATCGTGCGAGCCTCTCCCTCAACGTCGTGACGATCTCGGTGAGCGGTACGGCGGTCTGGTCGCCGCCGGCCAGGTCCTTCAGCTGGACGGACCCGGCGGCGATATCTCGCTCGCCGAGGATCACGGCGTACCGGGCGCCGGACCGGTCGGCGTCCTTCATGGCGCCCTTCAGCTTCTTGCCGCCGTAGGCCATGTCGGCCGCCACCCCCGCGGCGCGCAGCTCGGCGACCAGGCCGAACAGCCTGCGCTCGGCCTCCTCGCCGAGGGCGACGCCGAACACCTGGCAGCGCGGCGGCGCGGTGAACGCGGCCCCCTCGCCCTCCTCCTGCTCGGCCTCCAGCGCGAGCAGGGTGCGGTCGAGGCCGAGGCCGAAGCCGATGCCCGGCAGCGGCGGGCCGCCGATGTCCTCCGACAGCCCGTCGTAGCGTCCGCCGCCGCCGATGCCCGACTGGGCGCCCAGCAGCGGGTGGTCGAACTCGTAGGTGGTGCGGGTGTAGTAGTCCAGGCCGCGCACCAGCGTCGGCGTGTCCTCCCAGGGGATGCCGAGGTCGGACAGCAGGCCGCGGACCCGGTCGTGGTGGGTCTTGCAGGCCGCGCACAGGTGGTCGGCCACCAGCGGCGCCTCTGCGAGCAGGGCGCGGACCTCGGGCCGCTTGTCGTCCAGCACCCGCAGCGGGTTGATCTCGACGCGGGTGCGGGTCGCCTCGTCCAGGTCCAGGCCGCGCAGGAACTCCTGCAGGCGGGCGCGGTAGGCCGGGCGGCACTCGCGGCACCCCAGCGAGTTGAGCAGCAGCCGCACCCGGGTCAGCCCGAGCGAGCGGTACCAGTTCCAGG
This sequence comes from Actinomadura keratinilytica, assembly GCF_039539665.1. Taxonomy (NCBI): domain Bacteria; kingdom Bacillati; phylum Actinomycetota; class Actinomycetes; order Streptosporangiales; family Thermomonosporaceae; genus Actinomadura; species Actinomadura keratinilytica. The sequence continues at coordinate 38,719 of NZ_BAABDO010000005.1, read as the reverse complement.
CGATCGCGATGGTCTCGGCGTCGACCTGCGGGTCCTCGCTGCCGATCGCCTCCAGGTCCAGCTGGTAGAACTGCCGGTAGCGGCCCTGCTGGGGGCGTTCGGCGCGGAACGCCGGGCCCGTCGTCCACACCTTGACCGGCAGTCCGCCGCGCTTGTGCAGGCCGTGCTCCAGCACGGCGCGCAGCACCCCGGCGGTGAACTCCGGGCGCAGCGTCAGGGAGCGGCCGCCGCGGTCGGTGAAGGTGTACATCTCCTTGCTGACCACGTCGGTGGACTCGCCGACGCCGCGCCGGAACAGGTTGGTGTCCTCGAAGACCGCCAGCTCCAGATAGCCGTATCCGGCCAGCCGGGCCTGCTCGGCGAACCGCTGCCGCACGGCCTGCAGCAGGTCCGCGCGCGGCGGGACGTACTCACTGACCCCCTTGGGGGCCTGGAAGCTCGAACTCATGGTCCTTTGTTGGGTCACATCCCCGTGCGGGGACCGTCGGCGGGCGCCAGGTCCGCCAGGAACGGGTTGGTCGCGCGTTCGCGGCCGATGGTGGTCTGCGGGCCGTGGCCGGGCAGGACGGTGGTCTCGTCCGGCAGCGTCAGGCACACCCGCGACAGGCTCCGCAGGATCTGCTCGTAGGAGCCGCCCGGCAGGTCGGTGCGCCCGATGGAGCCGGCGAACAGCAGGTCGCCGGTGAAGATCACGTCGGGCGCGTCGCCCTCGGCGGGCGTGCGGAACGTCACCGAGCCCGGCGTATGGCCCGGCGCGTGGTCCACGGTGAGGCGCAGCCCGGCCAGCTCGATCACCGCGCCGTCCGACAGCTCGCGCACGTCGTCGGGCTCGCTGAGCTCCAGCCCGCCGAACAGCTGCTGCCCGGCGCCCAGGCCGAGGCCCTTGGCGGGGTCGGTGAGCAGCTCGCGGTCGTCCGGATGGACGTAGGCGGGCACGTCCTTGGCGCCGCACACCGGCGCCACCGACCAGACGTGGTCGAGGTGGCCGTGCGTGAGCAGGACGGCGACCGGCTTGAGCCGGTGCTCGCGCAGCAGCTCGTCGATGCCGGCCTCGGCGTCCTGGCCGGGATCGACGATCACGCACTCCTCGCCCGCGGCGGGCGCCACGACATAGCAGTTCGCGGCGAACGATCCTGCGGGGAACCCGGCGACGAGCACGGTCGTCCTTCCCTTCGAGCCTGTGCTGCCGGCCCGCGCCGCACCCGGCGGGGCCGTGCCCGGCCGCCCGACGCGGCGGGTCGCCTGAGGCCGGGCGTTCCGAGGGATCGTCCGGCCGGGCGGCCCTGCGGCGCAGGCGGCGGCGCTTCGAGGGTACCGGCGAGGCCAGGGGCATAGCGAACGAGATCGGCCGTTCGCCGTGTCGCCGGGCCGAACCAGCGCCCGGCGGCCGGCCCTGGTGAAAGAAGTCGCATGCGGGGGGCTTGGCCATACACGGGCCATATGCCGGTACCGCTACTATGCGCTGCACGTTCCCCTGATCACATCCTCGGCGAGGTGCGCCGGGGCGGGGCGGACGGCTCGACGCGACGGATCCGCATCACCAGGAGGGGCAGCACGTGGCGGGGAAGGACCGCAAGAAGCAGCTCGCGCGGCAGCGCTACGAGCGGCAGCAGCAGCGCCGCAAGGCCCAGGAGGCCCGGGCCCGTCGCATGAAGATCATCGGCTCGGCGGTCGCGGTGGCCGTCGTCGCGGGAGGCGCGGCGGGCATCGCGGTGCTGGCGGGGGGCGACGACGACTCCAAGGCCGACGCCGCGGCGAGCCCCCAGGCGTCGCCCAGCGCGGGGGCGAGCTCGGCGAAGCCGGGCGAGTGCGCCTACAACGACGCCGGCGACGCGGCCAAGGACGTCGGCAAGCCGCCCGCCAAGCCCGCGTACGACAAGACCGTCAAGGCGACCCTGAAGACCAACCAGGGCGAGGTGAAGCTGGAGCTGGACGGCAAGAAGGCGCCCTGCACCGTCAACTCCTTCGCCTTCCTGGCCGAGAAGGACTACTTCGACAAGACCGACTGCCACCGGCTGACCAGCGGCGAGCTGAACGTCCTGCAGTGCGGCGACCCCAAGGGCGACGGCACGGGCGGCCCGGGCTACCAGTTCGCCAACGAGAACACCGAGGGCGCCAAGTACGTCAAGGGCACCGTGGCGATGGCCAACTCCGGCCCGGACACCAACGGCAGCCAGTTCTTCATCGTGTACGCCGACTCCACCGGCCTGCCCGCCGACTACACGGTGTTCGGCAAGATCACCTCGGGGCTGGACGTGGTCGAAAAGATCGCCAAGGGCGGGTCCGAGCCGAAGGACGACGGTAAGCCGACGACAAAGGTGACGATTCAGGACGTCGCGATCGCCGGGAATTAGGCGAACGGGATACTAAGGTGTGGAGGGTCCGGTGAGTGTGAGCACGATCGGACCGTGATTCAGGAGGCAAGGGTGTCCAGCGCGACCGATCCCTGGGGCCGGGTGGACGAGGACGGCACCGTCTATGTGCGGACGGCGGACGGTGAACGGGTCGTCGGATCCTGGCAGGCCGGCGCCCCCGAGGAGGCCCTGGCCTACTTCCGGCGCAAGTACGACGCTCTGGTCACCGAGGTGGGCCTGCTGGAGCAGCGGGTGCGCACCACCGACCTGCAGCCGGGCCAGGCCCAGCAGAGCGTCCAGCGGCTGCGCGAGGCGGTGCGCGACGCCCACGCGGTCGGCGACCTGGACGCGCTGCTGCGCCGCCTCGACGCGCTGGACGAGGAGGTCGAACGGCGGCGCGAGGAGCTGCGGGCGGCGCGCGAGCACGCCCGCGACGAGGCCCGCGCGATCAAGGAGCGGATCGTCGCCGAGGCCGAGCGCATCGCCGCCGAGGAGACGCACTGGAAGCACGGCGGCGAGCGGCTGCGCCGGCTGGTGGAGGAGTGGAAGGCGGCCGAGCGGATCGACCGGCCCACCGAGACCGCGCTGTGGAAGCGGCTGTCGGCGGCGCGCAACGCCTTCACCAAGCGCCGCAAGGCCTACTTCGCGTCGCTGGACGACCAGCGCGAGGAGGCCCGGCGGGAGAAGGAGCGCCTGGTCGCCGAGGCCGAGGCCATGCAGGACTCCACCGACTGGGGCGAGACCGCCGCGGCCTACCGCGACCTGATGCGCCGCTGGAAGATGGCGGGGCGGGCGGCCCGCGACGTGGAGGAGCAGCTGTGGGCCCGCTTCAAGGCGGCCCAGGACGTGTTCTTCCACGCCCGCAACGCCGCGTTCGCCGAGCGCGACGCCGAGCTGCGGGTGAACGCCGAGGAGAAGGAGAAGCTGCTGGCCGAGGCCGAGCGGCTGGTGCCGGTCGGCGACGTGCGGGCCGCCCGGCAGGCGCTGCGGTCGATCCAGGAGCGCTGGGAGGCGCTCGGCCCGGTGCCGCGCGACCAGCGCGACCGCCTGGAGGGGCGGCTGCGCAAGGTCGAGGACGCGGTCCGCGGCGCCGAGGAGGCCGAGTGGCGGCGCACCAACCCCGAGGCGCGGGCGCGCGCCGAGGCGACGGTGGCGCAGCTGCGCAGCTCCATCGACCAGCTGGAGAAGCGGCTGGCCAAGGCCCGCGACGCCGGGCGGGACAAGGACGTCAAGGAGGCCGAGGAGGCCCTGACGGCCCGCCGCGCCTGGCTGGAGGAGGCCGAGCGCACCCTGGCCGAGTTCTCCCGCTGACGTTCTCCCGCTGACGCGCCCCGCGCCGGCCCCGGTCGCGGCGGCCGGAGCGCGCGATGCGACATGACGCGGCGGCGCGGCCCCCGGGCGGGGCCGCGCCGCCGGCGTTCAGGGGGTGGCGCCGCGTTCGGCGAGCATCCGGGTCATCAACGTGATCTCCGACTGCTGCCCGTCCACCATGCTCTGCGCCAGCCGGCGCACCCGGGGGCGGTCCGTGCGCGCCAGGACGGCGCGGGCCATGTCCACGCCCGCCCGGTGGTGCGCGACCATCAGCCGCAGGTAGCGGACCTCGGCGTCGCGTCCGGACGCCGCCTCCAGCTCCCGCAGCTGCGTGCGCGTCGCCATGCCCGGCATGACGGCCCCGTCCGAGCCGCCGTCCGAGCCCCCGTCCGAGCCTCCGTCCGAGCCTCCGTCCGAGCCGGCCTGCGGGGTGGGCGAGGCGCCGCCGTGGTGCCCGCCCATCCACCGCATGCGGCCCGCCGGATCGGTCTTGGGCAGGCCCCACTCGTCCAGCCAGGCGGTCATCATGCCGATCTGCGCCTGCTGGGTGGTGATGATGTCGTACGCCAGCAGCCGCACCGGCTCGTCGCCGGTGCGGTCGCGGACGATGAACGACATCCGCACCGCCTGCGCGTGGTGGGTGCTCATGTCGCGGGCGAAGCCCGCCTCCGCCGAGTCGGCGCCGGGGCGGCCGGACCGCCGCATCGCCAGGGCGGCCAGCACCGCCGCGGCCAGCAGCACCAGCACCGCCAGCACCACGGTGACGCGGCGCGCACCGCCGGCGCCGGACGGGCCGTCCGCCCGCCGCACGGCAGGCGGGCGGACGGCCGCGCCGGTGTCGGCCCCGCTCACGGCGTGTCCTTGGCGCCGTCGCAGGCGGCGCCCGGCTCGGGGGTCTGCGGGCCCTTCACGTAGGCGCGCAGGAACGCGTCGATCCGCGCGTCGGAGGCGTCCTGCACCTTCAGCTGCTTGCCCCAGGCGCTGAGGGCGATCGGGGCGTCCAGGTCCGGGTACGGGCTCAGCATCGTGTAGTCGGTGCCCTCCACCCTGTCCTTGAGCCGCTCGAGCTGGTCACCGGCCAGGCCGGGGCGGTAGGTGATCCAGACCGCGCCGTGCTCCAGGGAGTGGACGGCGTTCTCGTTGCGCAGCGCCTGGTCGTAGACCCGCCCGTCGCAGTTCTGCCAGACGGGGTCGTGGGCGCCGCCCATGGGCGGGGTGGTGTCGTAGCGCACGGTGCCGCCGGTGTGGTCGCGGCTGAGGCCGTCCTTCTCCACCACGCCGGAGATCGCCGCCGCCTCCGAGGCGGACGGCTCCCGGGTCTGCATGACGGCGAACGCGATGGCCACCACCGCCACGACGCCGATCACCGTGAAGAAGGCGATGCCTCCCCACGGGACCTCCCGCTCGGCGAGCACGTTCTTCTGGCCGCGGCGCGCCTGCGCCGAGCGGCTGCGGTTCTGCTGGTTCTTCCGGTTCTGGTTGCGGGCCCGCGTACGGGCGCTCTTGGACATTCGAGGTCTCTCCACAGGAACTTGCGATGAGGCAGGAAACGGCGGCATAGCCGTATGGCGGCAGGGCCGCACGGCGTATGCGGCGAGCGGGGAAGGCCCTGGCCCTACGGCCGGGCCGTCACAGCCTCAGCACCTGGAGAGCGGCAAGTGAAGGCGGGGAGGGCGGGCCGGTCGCCGGAGGGGCGAGGATCCGGTGCCCCCGGGGCACCCGGAACGCGCGCGTGCGCGGCCGTCCCACGGCCAGCGCGAGCGTCACCAGGCTGATCAGCACGGCGAGGCCCAGGCACGCGTGGGCGGGGCTCAGCGGAGGAAGGTCGACCGGGGCCTTCAACGTCGTCGCCAGAGGCGTCGCCGCCGGAGGCGCGGAGTGCGCCCGCTGCGCGGGGCCGCCGGCCTGCGCGTCGGCGGCCGCGGACGGAACCGACAGGGCGTGCTGGGTGCACACGCGCAGCGGCGCCCCGTGCCCCAGCCCATAGCTGGACAGCAGCCCGGCCACCACGAACAGCGCCACGAGCAGGCCGGCCAGCCCGTGGCGCCGCTGCGAGGCGGCGGCCGCCGTGCGGGTCACCGATTCACCTCCGGGCGATGCCAACGCGGTCACGGCCGAACGCGGCCGCGGCGCTCGACGTGACCGACACGACCGGACCGACGGGCCCGGCCAAGCGACCAACGCCGCGCGGCGGCGCCGAGTTCCCCGCCGCGCGGGCACCGGACCGGTCGATGTCGGAACGGTCGACATCGGAGTGGTTGATATCGGAATGGTTGATATCGGAACGGTACCGTCATTCCGGGCGGTGCTGCCGGGAGTCGCCCGTCCCGGCCGCTCGGGGCGGCCGGAGCGCTGCCGGAGATGTCGGTCCGGCGAGATAGTGTTCGGAGGGTGAGCAGGGCGCGAGCGGACCAGCCGGAGGGGCTTTTCGACGACCCGCTGGAGGAGGCCGCGGGCGGCCGCGCGGCCGAACCGGCCGCCGCAGAGCCGCCCCCGGCGCGCACCGCCGCGGGCCCGGCGGGCGCGAACCCGGCCGGGGCCCGCGAACTGCTGGCGGTGCGGATGCGCCCGCGCGGCCTGGACGAGGTGGTCGGGCAGTCCCACCTGCTCGGCCCGGGCACCCCGATCCGCCAGCTCGTCGACCGCGACCAGCCCATGTCGCTGGTGCTGTGGGGGCCGCCCGGCACCGGCAAGACCACCCTCGCCACCGTGGTCAGCCGCGTCACCCGGCGCCGCTTCGTGGAGATCTCCGCGGTGACCGACGGCGTCAAGCGGGTCCGCGCCGAGATCGACCTGGCCCGCCGCGAGCTGGGCATGACCGGCCGGCAGACCGTCCTGTTCGTCGACGAGGTGCACCGCTTCAACAAGGCCCAGCAGGACGCGCTGCTGCCCGCGGTGGAGAACCGCTGGGTGTCGTTCATCGGCGCCACCACCGAGAACCCGTTCTTCTCGGTGATCAGCCCGCTGCTGTCCCGGTCGCTGCTGCTCACCCTGGAGCCGCTCGGCGAGGACGAGCTGCGCCGGGTGGTGCGCCGCGCGCTGACCGACGAACGCGGCCTGGCCGGGGCGACGACGCTGGAGGCCGCCGCCGAGGACCACCTCATCCGCCTGGCCGGCGGCGACGCCCGGCGCGCCCTGACCTACCTGGAGGCCGCCGCCCTGGTCGCCGGGGACGGGCCGATCACCGTCGGGGTGCTGGAGAAGGCGGTCGACCGGGCCGCGGTGCGCTACGACCGCGAGGGCGACCAGCACTACGACGTCGTCAGCGCGTTCATCAAGAGCATCCGCGGCAGCGACGTGGACGCCGCCCTGCACTACCTGGCCCGCATGCTGGAGGCGGGGGAGGACGCCCGGTTCATCGCCCGGCGGCTGATCGTGCACGCCAGCGAGGACGTCGGCATGGCCGACCCCACCGCGCTGCAGACCGCCGTCGCCGCCGCGCAGGCCGTGGAGCTGGTCGGGCTGCCCGAGGCCCGCATCAACCTGGCCCAGGCCGTCATCCACCTGGCCCTCGCGCCCAAGTCCAACGCCGTGATCACCGCCGTGGACGAGGCGATCGGCGACGTCCGCCGCGGCCTGGTCGGCCCCGTCCCCGCCCACCTGCGCGACACCCACTACAAAGGAGCCGCAAAGATCGGGCACGGGGAGGGCTACAAGTACGCCCACGACTACCCCGGCGGCGTGGTGCGCCAGCAGTACGCGCCCGACGCGGTGCGCGGACGCGAGTACTACCGGCCCACCCGCCACGGCGCCGAGGCCCGCTTCTCGCAGATCGCCGACCGCATCCGCTCGGTGCTGCGCGGCCGCGCCCGCGACACGCCGCCCGCCGCCGTCCGAGCCCGCCGTCCGAGCCCGCCGTCCGAGCCCGCCGTCCGAGCCCGCCGTCCGGCCCGCCCGACCGCGCCCGACCCCGCGGCCCCGCGGCCTCGCGGGGCCCCCGCCGAGGCGATGTAGTAATTCATTCGGGCATCGCCGGTGTTCGCCCGATAACCTGCCGTGCGACACCCCGGTCACACGGGACCGCGGCGCCCCGGCCCGCCCGCGGCGGGCCGCCGCGCGCGCGCCCCCGGCGGCCGCGCACCCGCGTTCCGCCGGCCGGTGCCCGCGGTAAGGTCTGTCAGACCGGACCAGCCAGCCCGAAAGACACAGCGAACGGAAGTCCTGATGCTCACAGGTGGACAGCTCGCGGGCCTCATCGTGGCCGTGTTCTGGGCCGTGCTCGTCTCCTTCCTCGCCTACACGCTGCTGCGGCTCGCCCGGCTGCTGCGCGAGGCCGGCGACCTGGTCGCCGACATCGCCGACCAGGCCGGTCCGCTCATGGAGGACATGACCCGCACGGTGCGCCGCGCCAACGAGCAGCTCGGCCGCACCGACGTGATCACCAAGCAGGTCGCGGGCGTCACCCAGAACGTCTCGGCCGTCACCACCGTGATGACCTCCGTGGTGGGCGGCCCGCTGGTGAAGGCGGCGGCGTTCTCCTACGGGGTCCGCAAGGCGCTGGCCGCCCGCTCCGAGGAGGGCCGCGCCGCCGGCCGGTCCGAGCTGACGCCCGCCCCCTCCCGCAACGGCGCCAGGAGCAGGGGGCGCGGGCGATGAAACGGCTGTTCTGGCTCTCGGTCGGCGCGGGCGCCGGCATCTACGCCAGCCACCGGGTCAGGCGCCGGATGGAGCGCCTGGTGCGCACCTGGTCGCCCGAGGGCGTGGCGGCCCGCGCCGTCACCGCCGGACACGACATGGGGGATCGGCTGAGGCATTTCGCCGACGACGTCCGTAGAGAGATGCGGAACCGCGAGGCGGAACTGCGGGAGGCCGTGCAGATCGACACCGTGCCGATCGACCCCGGGCCGGATCCGACCCGGCGGCGCCGGGTGCTCAAGGCGCGTTACACGATCATCGACGACGACAAGGATGGCCACTGATCATGGAGTCGGCAGAAGTCGCACGCCGCTTCCTTTCGTTCTTCGAACGGCGCGGGCACACCGTGGTGCCCTCGGCCAGCCTGGTCGCCGAGGACCCGACCCTGCTGCTGGTGAACGCCGGCATGGTCCCGTTCAAGCCGTACTTCCTCGGCCAGCGCACCCCGCCCTCGCAGCGGATGACCAGCGCCCAGAAGTGCGTGCGCACCCCGGACATCGACGAGGTCGGCAAGACCACCCGGCACGCCACCTTCTTCCAGATGCTGGGCAACTTCTCCATCGGCGACTACTTCAAGGAGGGGGCGATCCCCTTCGCGTGGGAGCTGCTGACCACGCCGCAGTCCGACGGCGGGTTCGGCTTCCCCGAGGACAGGCTGTGGGTCACCGTCTTCCAGGACGACGACGAGGCCGCCGACATCTGGCACACCAAGGTGGGCGTGCCGCTGGAGCGCATCCAGCGCCGCGGGCTGGCCGACAACTACTGGCACATGGGCGTGCCCGGGCCGGGCGGCCCCTGCTCTGAGATCTACTACGACCGCGGCCCCGACTACGGCCGCGAGGGCGGGCCGGTCGCCGACGAGGACCGCTACCTCGAGGTCTGGAACCTGGTCTTCATGCAGTCGCAGCTGGCGGCGGTGCGCAGCAAGACCGACTTCGACATCGAGGGCGACCTGCCCGCCAAGAACATCGACACCGGCATGGGCCTGGAGCGCATGGCCGCGATCCTGCAGGGCGTCGACAACATCTACGAGACCGACACCCTGCGCAAGATCCTCGACCGCGCCGCCGAGCTGACCGGCGCCCGGTACGGCCGCGACGCCCGCGCCGACGTGTCCCTGCGGGTCGTCGCCGACCACGTGCGCAGCGGCACGATGATGGTCGCCGACGGCATCCGGCCCGGCAACGAGGGCCGCGGCTACGTGCTGCGCCGCATCCTGCGCCGCTCCATCCGCAACCTGCGGCTGCTGGGCGGCCAGGACGCCGGGCTGATGCACGAGCTGACCGCCGTGGCGATCTCCGTCATGGGCGAGCAGTACCCCGAGCTGGTCACCACCGCCGCCAACATCCACACGGTGATCGACGCCGAGGAGGAGTCGTTCCTGGCGACCCTGCGCACCGGCACCGCGATCTTCGACACCGCGGTGGCGGAGACCCGCCGCGCGGGCGGCAGCACGCTGCCGGGCGAGCAGGCGTTCAAGCTGCACGACACCTACGGCTTCCCCATCGACCTCACCCTGGAGATGGCCGCCGAGCAGGGCCTGACCGTCGACGAGGCGGGCTTCCGCCGGCTGATGGCCGAGCAGCGGGAGCGGGCCAAGCGCGACGCGGCCGCCAAGAAGACCGGCAACCTGGACGTGTCGGTGCTGGACGAGCTGCTCACCAGCGCGGGCGGCCGGGTCGACTTCGTCGGCTACGACAACGTCACCGGCGAGGCCCGGCTGGTCGGCCTGCTGGTCGGCGGCGCGGGCGTGCCCGCCGCGGGCGAGGGCACCGAGGTCGAGGCGGTGCTCGACCGCACCCCGTTCTACGCCGAGGGCGGCGGCCAGCTCGCCGACCAGGGCGTCATCCGGCTCGGCAACGGCGCGGTCATCGAGGTCCGCGACGTGCAGTCGCCGCTGGCCGGGCTGATCGTGCACCGCGGCGTGGTGGCCGGCGGCGAGGCCCAGGTCGGCGACTCCGCCTACGCCGAGATCGACGTGGAGCGGCGCCGGGCGATCTCCCGGTCGCACTCGGCCACCCACATGGTGCACGCCGGGTTCCGCCGCGCGCTCGGCGAGTCGGCCGCGCAGGCGGGCTCGGAGAACTCCCCGGGCCGGTTCCGGTTCGACTTCACCGCCGCCGGGGCGGTGCCGCACAGCGTGCTGCGCGACGTCGAGGACGAGGTCAACGCCGTGCTGGTGGACGACCTGGACGTGCGGGCCTTCCACACCTCCCTCGAGCAGGCGCGGGCCATGGGCGCGCTGGCGCTGTTCGGCGAGAAGTACGGCGACGAGGTCCGCGTCGTGGAGATCGGCGACTACTCGCGCGAGCTGTGCGGCGGCACCCACGTGCACCGGTCCGGCCAGCTCGGCCTGGTCAAGATCCTCGGCGAGTCGTCCATCGGCGCCGGGGTGCGCCGGGTCGAGGCGCTGGTCGGCATCGACGCCTTCCGCTTCCTGGCCCGCGAGAGCGTGCTGGTCGCGCAGCTGGCCGAGCAGATGAAGGCGCGCAAGGAGGAGCTGCCCGAGCGGATCTCCGGCGTGGTGGCGCGGCTGCGCGAAGCCGAGAAGGAACTGGAGCGGCTGCGCTCGCAGCAGGTGCTGGCCGTCGCCGGGTCGCTGGCCGACGGCGCCCGGGACGTGGGCGGCGTGGCGTTCGTCGGGCACCGCGCGCCCGACGGCACCGTCGCCGACGACCTGCGCAAGCTCGCCGTGGACGTGCGCGGGCGGCTGGCCGCCCGGCCCGCCGTCGTCATGGTCGCGGGCGTGCCCAAGGACCGCCCGGTCGTGGTGGTCGCCGTCACCGAGGGCGCGCGCGAACGCGGCCTGAAGGCGGGCGCCCTGGTCGGCGTGGCCGCCAAGGCGCTCGGCGGCGGCGGAGGCGGCAAGGACGACCTCGCCCAGGGCGGCGGCTCCAACGCCGGCGCCGTCGGCGAGGCGCTGGCCGCCGTGGAACGGGCCGTAGGGGCCGCGTGAGCGCCATGGTCGCGCGAGGGCACCTGACGGGCGCGCGCCCCGCCTGCGGGCGCCGCCCGGGACGCCGCTCACGGGAGCGCCGTCCGCGGCGGAGCGGAGTACGGCCATGAGGCAGGGCGTCCGGCTCGGGATCGACGTGGGCACCGTCCGCATCGGCGTCGCCCGCAGCGATCCCGCCGGGATACTCGCCTCGCCGCTGGAGACGGTGCGGCGCGGCAAGGGCGACCTGGACCGCCTTGCCGCGCTCGCCGCGGAGAACGAGGCCATCGAGGTGGTCGTGGGCCTGCCCACGTCGCTGTCGGGCCGGGAGGGGCCCGCCGCCGAGGCGGCCCGGCGGTTCGCCGCCGAGCTCGCCGACCGGCTGCCCCCCGGCACCGTCCGGCTGTGCGACGAGCGCCTCACCACCGTCACGGCGGAGGCCGGGCTGCGCGCCGGGGGCGTGCGCGGCCGGGCACGCCGGCAGGTCGTCGACCAGACGGCCGCCGCTGTTCTGTTGCAATCGGCCCTGGACGGGGAAAGGTTGACGGGGTGCCCCCCAGGCGAGATCGTCCGGGGAGGCTCATGAACGACTTGGATCTTTTCTCCGACCCCTACGGGGACGGCCCCCGGGGACAGGGGGGCTACGACGAGGCGCCGCGCCGGCGGCGGCAGGCACCGCGCCCCGCCGGCCGCCGCGCCGCCCGCAGGCGGCAGCGCCGCAAGCGCCGCAACAGCCGCGCCGCCGTGCTGTTCGCGCTGGCGTTCCTGGTCGCGGTGGGCGGCACCGGCGGCGTGCTCGGCCTGGCCTGGGTGGACGCCCGGCTGCATCCGCCGGACTACGAAGGGGCGGGCACGGGCTCTGTCACGGTCCAGATCAAGGAGGGCGACAGCGGTTCCACCATCGCCGCCGCCCTGCACAGCCACGGCGTGGTCAAGAGCGCCCGCGCGTTCGTGAAGGTGTACGGCAAGGAGCCCAAGGCGGCCACCATCCAGCCGGGCTTCTACCAGATGCGCAAGCGGATGTCGTCGGCCGCGGCGATGGCGCTGCTGCTCGACCCCAAGTCGCGGGCGAGCAACCAGATCACCATCCCCGAGGGGCTGCGCGCGACCCAGGTCGTCCAGCAGCTGTCCCGCAAGACCGGCATCCCGCAGTCGGAGTTCACCAAGGTGCTGCGCAGGCCGACCGGGCTGGGCCTGCCCTCGTACGCCAAGGGCAACGTCGAGGGCTACCTGTGGCCGGGCCGCTACGACCTGAACCCCAACGCCTCGGCCGAGGAGATCCTCAAGCAGATGGTGGACCGGTTCAAGCAGGCCGCCGACCGGCTGGACCTGGAGAACCGGGCCAAGTCCGCGGAGATCCCCATGTCGCCCGGGTCGGTGGTCATCATGGCCAGCCTGATCCAGGCCGAGAGCGGCCGCGACTCGGACATGCCGAAGATCTCCCGGGTCATCTACAACCGGCTGAAGCACAAGCCCGAGCCGATGTACCTCAAGCTCGACAGCACCACGCTGTACGGGCTGAACAAGTTCGGGTACGTGGCCAGCAACTCGGACATCCGCTCGCAGAGCCCGTACAACACCTACCAGCATCCGGGGCTGCCGCCGGGCGCGATCGCCAACCCGGGCGAGAAGGCCATCGAGGCGGTGTTCGAGCCCGAGCCGGGCGACTGGCTGTGGTTCGTCGCCACCGACCCCAAGAACCGGATCACCGAGTACGCCGACAGCGAAGCCGAGTTCAACCGGCTGCGCGCCAAGCTGAACGCGTACCTGCAGAGGAACGGGGGGAACTAGTGCCGCACGCCCTCGTCGCGGGCTCGCCGATCGCGCACTCGCTGTCCCCGGTGCTGCACCGGGCCGCGTACGCCGCGATGGGCCTGGACGACTGGACGTACGACGCGGTCGAGTGCGCCGAGGAGGGCCTGCCCGCCCTCCTCGGCGGGCTCGGCCCCGGCTGGGCCGGGCTGTCGCTCACCATGCCGCTCAAGCGGGCGGCGCTGACGCTGGCCGACACCGTGTCGGACCTGGCGGCCGCGGTGGGCGCCGCCAACACCCTCGTGCCGCGCGACGGCGGCCTGCACGCCGACAACACCGACGTGTACGGCATCGTCACCGCGCTCACCGAGGCCGGGCTGGGCGAGCCCGCGTCGGTGCTGGTGCTCGGCGGCGGCGCGACGGCCGCGTCCGCGCTGGCCGCGCTGGCGCTGCTCGGCGTGACCGAGGCGCGGCTCGCGGCGCGCCGCCCCGAACGCGCCCGCGGCGCCGCCGAGGCCGGACGGCGGTTCGGCCTGGGCGTCGATGTCGCCCCGCTCGACCGCCTGGCCGACCTGCTCGACGTCGGCCTGGTGGTCTCGACGCTGCCCGCGGGCGCCGCCGACCCCTACGCCGCGCAGGTGGCCGGGTCCGGCGCCGCCCTGTTCGACGTGGCCTACGGGCGGCCGACGCGGCTGACCGGGGCGGTCGAGAGCGCCGGCGCCACGGTCGTCGACGGCTTCCCCATGCTGCTCCACCAGGCCGTGCAGCAGGTGCGGCTGATGACCGGGCGCGACGACGTGCCGGTCGAGGCGATGCGCGCCGCCGGCACCGCCGAGCTGCGCCGCCGCGCACGCGTCTCCCAGGACGCCTGATCGCCGCGCCGCCCCCGCCGCCGCCCCTCACCGGACGCCTCACTGGGCGATCGGCGGCGACTCCGCGCCCTGCTGTCCGGGAGCGGGAAGCGCAGACGGCGGGGACCGGCGCCGCTTGGCCGTCTCGTGCGCGGTCGTCATGACCATCGGCAGGATCACGCTGAGCCAGAAGTCCTTCCACCCCCACGTGCCGGTGGCCACGCCGCCCAGGCTCCCCACCGCCACCAGGGCGAGCAGCACCCTGCTCCAGTTGCGCCGCAGATACGGCACCACCTGGACCCGCAGCCCCTGGGAGGGGAGCAGGGCCGCCAGGGGGCGGTCACGGGCGTGCGAGCGCTGCACCACGGCCGCGTCCGGAAGCCAGTGCAGCACGTCCCCGGACTCGGCCAACGGCATCCGGGTCAGATCCACCAGCGCCTCCAGACGCCACCACAGCGTCCACAGCGAGGTGCGGCCGTTGCCGGGCAGGCCGTTCCACCGGGGCGCGGCCACCTCGCCGTGCACCAGCGTGCGGAACGCGCGGCCCACCGTGGGGCCGGGCGCGCCGCGCGGGTCGCGCAGCAGCGCCGACAACGCGATCGGCAGGCCGAAGTGCCACAGCGCCAGCCGCCACACCGGCCGCGTGTCCGGCCCGTTGGGCGCGACGTCGTAGGTCTCGATCCAGGTGTGCGAGTCCTCGGTGTCCAGGTTGGCGCGCAGCCAGTCGTAGGCGGCCAGCAGCCGCGCGTCGTGCTGCCCGGGACGCGCCTCCGCCAGGGACAGCAGCGCGAACGCGGTGTGCGTCACGGTCGGGCCCGCCGCCCGCGTCGGCCCCCAGGCCGGGCGCCTGCTCGTACGGTCGGACGTCAGCCACTCCACGCCCCGCTCGACCGCGGGGTGGTACGGGTTGAGCTGGGTCAACGCGCGCAGGGCCAGGCACGTCTGCCACACCCGCGAAGGGCACCCGTACAGCGACCCCCAGCCGCCGTCGGGATTCTGGTTGTTCAGCAGCCACCGGTAGGCGCGCCGGAGGTCGGGCGCGTCGTCGCGCAGGTCGCAGCGCGCGCGTGCCAGGAACCACGCGATCCACGCCGTCGCCTCCACGACGGGCAGGCCCAGGCTGGTGCGGGTGGCCCAGCCGCCGTCCTTGAGACGGTCGGCGGAGGCGGTCTGGTGCGCGGCCAGATACGCCAGCCCCTCGTCGAAGTGCTCGAACGGCCGGCCCGCCTCGGTGAACGCCAGCAGGCCCACCGCCGTCGCGGTCGCCCCCGGGTCGGGACGCGTCAGGTCGTGGTACCAGCCGCCGCCGACGTCGTCGGCCGGGGCGTAGGAGCGGCGCAGCACGTCGAGCGACTCGTCCAGCCGGGCGTGGAGCACGGCCATGTCGATGCTGGAGACTGCGCCGGCGGTCGGTGATGTCGTCACGGTAAAGCGATCTTTGTCAACATGGCCGTCATCTCTTGTGTATGTTCCCGTTAGGCCATGGTTCTGCACCCCGGACGTGCGCGGTCTCTGGCCGCCCGCACCTCACGGAGAGGTAGATCTACCGCATCAGTAGCACGCCGCAGGGCACGTTCTGGGACGCCCCCCGTCCCGTTCATGCTCCCAGGAGGCGTCGTGGCCGAACCCGCGATGCGCACCGACCCCCGAACCGACCCCCGAGCGGACTGCGTCCTGTGCCCCCCGCTGCGATTCCGCTTCAACGCCATGGCCGACCTGCCCGGGCACGACTGCGTCCTGGCCGCCGACGACGCGTTCCTGCTCATGCCCGACCTGGCACCGCTCACCGACGGGCATCTGCTGCTGGTGACGACCGGCCACCACCAGTGCGCGGCGGCGTTCAGCGCGTCCCTGTTCGGGCGCGCACTGCGCTGGCGCCGCCACGTCGCCCTCCTCTACACGGCCGCCTACGGCGCCGCCGACATGCTGGTCATGGAGCACGGCCCCGGCAGCCCCCAGGGCGGAGGCGCGTGCATCGACCACGCCCATTGGCACATGCTGCCGACCACGGCGAGCGTACGGGCCGTGCTGGAGGAGCAGGGGCTGCGCGGCCGGGCCGCCACGCACCGGGCGCTGCGCGCATGCTTCCGGGCCCGCCGCTCCTACCTTCTGGTGGAGGAACGCGGCCACTCCGTCATGTACCCGGCGGACGGAGTCCCGCGCCAGTACCTGCGCTGGGCCGCCGCCGTGGCGCTGGGCCGCCGCACCGGCGGCACGGCACCCGACGTCTGGCGCTGGCAGGAGATGTTCGGCCTGCCGGACAGCAGGGCCCGCTTCCTGCGCACGCTCGACGCCATGCGCGCGGCCGTCGCGGCGACCGGCCCCCACGGGGCGGGTCAGCGCCTCCCCGGCGCGCCCCCGCCGGAACGCAACGACAGCCACCAGTAGAGCTCCGCGGCCGCCAGCCGGTCGCCGAACCCCGTGCGGCGCACCCCCGGCCCGTAACCCGTCGGGTACTCCAGGAGCACGTGCTCGCGCCGGTACGCCACCACGTCCTCCAGCGAGCTGGGACCGTGACGCAGCAGCCACAGCGGCCGCCCCTGCACCGCGCGGTCCAGCACCGGCAGCATGTCGTGCACGCCGGCCGCGTCGCACGGCACCGGCAGGCCCAGCAGCCGGGCCAGCGTCGGCACCTCGCTGATCACCACGTCGGCCGCCTCCAGCACCGGCACCGCCTCGGCGGCGGGCAGCCTGCGGTCGACGTCGTGCGGCACCAGGTCGAACGCCACCAGCGTGCCGGCCTCCCGCGCGATGCGCACCGCCGCCCGCAGCGCCGCCCGCGACACCGGCGCCAGCAGGGCGTAGCCGTCGGCGAACAGGGCGTCCGCGCGCCGGATCGCCGGGGCCGCCCGGTGCACCTCGCTCTCGGTCAGGCGGCGGCCCGGGCCGTGGTCGTCCACCACCAGCAGCCGCACCCCGCGCCGCCCGTCCGCGCCCCGCCCGTCCGGCCCGCTCCGGCCGTGCGCGGGCGGCTCGGCCCCCTCGCGCAGCATCACCGCCACGCCGTTGGCCGCGCCCGGCTCCACGCACAGCAGGTCGCGCACGCCGATCCGCCGCAGCTCGCGCCGGATCACCGGGGTGAACGCGTCGTCGCCGATCTTGCCCAGCACCGCCACCCGGCGGAAGTAGCCGGCGGCGCACCGGGCCATGTTCACCGCGGTGCCCGCCACGACCGCCCGGGCCGGGGCGTAGGCCAGCCGGTCGGCGGCCACGTCGGCGAAGCGCACGCCGGGCAGGTCCGCCCGCGCCTCGATCATCACGTCGCCCAGCACGACCAGGCGGAACCGGCGCTCGGCGGCGCCGGCCGGCCCCGGCCGGGCGACGGGCGAGGACGCGGCCGCCCGGCCGCCGGGGGAGAGGGGCCGGCCGCCGGGAGAGGAGGCCGGCCCGGAGCGGTCCCCGCTCACCCTGCCGCCGGGTGCAGCCGCAGGAACGCCCGCATCACCGGCCGCAGGTCGGGGATCAGGTCGAACCCGGTCAGCAGGCCCAGCGGCACCCAGGTCGGTTCGCTCAGGTGGTCGTCGGGCATCTGGTGCTCCATGGTGATCTCCGTGGTCTCCGCGCGGCACGTGCGGGCGACCGCCACCACCAGGACCAGCGCGCGCCCGCCGTCCGGGCCCGGCGACCTGCCCTGCCCGCCGACCTGTCCCCCGGCCTGCCGGCCGCCGGGGCGGTCCGCGGGCGCCCGGCCGGGCATGAACCACTGCCACATGTGGAACGGCGGCCCGGGATCGACCTTGAGGCCGACCT
Organism: Actinomadura keratinilytica; assembly: GCF_039539665.1. Taxonomy (NCBI): domain Bacteria; kingdom Bacillati; phylum Actinomycetota; class Actinomycetes; order Streptosporangiales; family Thermomonosporaceae; genus Actinomadura; species Actinomadura keratinilytica. Next base: position 21,131 of record NZ_BAABDO010000005.1, on the reverse strand, counting down.
CCTCCCAGACCTCGCGCCGGATGTGGTCGTCGAGGTCCAGGTCGTCGGCCACCTCCAGGCGGCCGCCCGGCACCTCCCACCGGCCCGGATGCAGCGGGTCGGAGGCGGACTTGCGCACCAGCAGCAACCGGTCGTCATGGACGATGAAGGCCTTCTGCGCGAACTCCAGCCGGACCGGGGAGCCGGTCAGGTCGGCGGTCGTGACGGCCTCGCTCCTGAAAACGGGCATCGCGGGAATTCTTTCCGTGCGGCCGGCCCACGGCGTCCCCTGGGCACGACCAAGGTAACAAGGGCGCCGCCGGCGGCACAGGGCGCGCCGGTCGGTTCTCATGTGCCTTCCACGGGAAGCTGGTTGTGCCCCCTGCGGCGGCCGAACGGGAATGAACGGGGCGTGTCAGAGGTTGCCACCAGTGACGTACAACACGGCATGACGCACGCGTACCGGTCCGCTCGGCGATCGGGCGGCGACGCCGGACGGGGCGCATCAGGACGCGGTAGGTGATAGTCTTGGTGGTCGACCGATCCGGCATGGGTGTCCGAGTGTTCACCCGGGCCGGGCGCAAGCGGAGGCCACCTCCCACCTGACCGGCCGTTGCAGGCCGGTGGGTCTCGGTTCGGCGGACGGGCGCGGAGGCGTCCGGGACGCCGTCGTCCCCCGGGCGCCGTCCCGAGGGCGGCCGAAGGTGGCCCCGCATGCGATGCCGTGCGGGGCTTTTCGTATGGGAGGCCCTGGGTACGACCGGTCCGAAGACTTGGAGCAACGGCCCCTAGGAGGTCCCATCAGCGCCGAACCGCGTATCAACGAGCGCATCCGAGTGCCCGAGGTCCGGCTCGTCGGTCCGAACGGCGAACAGGTGGGCATCGTGCCCATCGCCAAGGCCCTTGAACTCGCGCGCGAGGCCGACCTCGACCTCGTCGAGGTGGCCCCCACGGCGCGCCCGCCCGTCGCCAAGCTCATGGACTACGGCAAGTTCAAGTACGAGTCCGCGATGAAGGCGCGAGAGGCGCGCAAGAACCAGGCGCACACGGTCATCAAGGAGATCAAGCTCCGACCGAAGATCGACCCGCACGACTACGAGACCAAGAAGGGTCACGTGGTGCGGTTCCTGAAGGCCGGCGACAAGGTCAAGGTCACGATCATGTTCCGTGGCCGCGAGCAGTCCCGGCCCGAACTGGGCTTCCGCCTGCTGCAGCGGCTCGCCGACGACGTCGAGGAACTCGGTTTCGTCGAGTCCCGGCCCAAGCAGGACGGGCGGAATATGATCATGGTGATCGGGCCGCACAAGAAGAAGGCGGAGGCCCGGGCCGAGCGCGCGGCGGCCCGCGCGCAGAAGCCGGGGTCCGGCTCGGCCTGAGCCGGATCTTCTCGGCCCCGCCGCACCCCGCCCTCCGGCGGCGCGGCCGGGCCGCGCGGACGGCCGTCCGGCCGTTCCGTGGGCGACCCTGCGCTCAGGCAGGGTCGAGACGCACGTACATTGATGCCTGATCCAGGCGCGTCCCCAACGGGACCCGTGGGGCGCGCCGGTCAGGCGCGCCCCCGTGCACCCGGGGGCCCGGAGTTGAGGGAGACGACGGCGACCATGCCGAAGACCAAGACGCACAGCGGCGCCAAGAAGCGGTTCAAGCTGACCGGCTCCGGCAAGGTGATCCGCCGCCGCGCCAACCGCAACCACCTGCTCGAGCACAAGCCCAGCAAGCGGACCCGGCGCCTGGACGGCACGGCCGTGGTGTCCCAGGCCGACGCCAAGAACCTCAAGAAGCTGCTGCGCAAGTAGTGGCCGCGCCCACCGGATCTGTACGACCGGCCGAGGGCCAGGCGGCCCCGGCCCCCACGAAGGAGTAGTCACGTGGCACGCGTGAAGCGGGCGGTGAACGCCGCCAAGAAGCGTCGGGTCGTCCTGGAGCGGTCGAGCGGCTACCGCGGCCAGCGGTCGCGCCTGTACCGCAAGGCCAAGGAGCAGCAGCTCCACTCGATGACCTACGCCTTCCGGGACCGCAAGGACCGCAAGGGCCAGTTCCGGAGGCTGTGGATCCAGCGCATCAACGCCGCCGCCCGCGCCAACGGCATGACCTACAACCGGTTCATCCAGGGCCTGAAGGCCGCCGAGGTGGACGTCGACCGGCGCATGCTGGCCGAGCTGGCGGTCAACGACGCCGCGGCGTTCGCCGCCCTGGTGCAGGTGGCCAAGAAGGCGCTGCCGGCCGAGGGCTCGGCGGCCGCCTGAGCGGGCCCGGACCGACGATGGCGAGCGGCGAGCTGACCTCCGTCCGGTCACCCCGGGTCAAGGCGGCTCGCCGGCTCGCCAAACGCGCGTTCCGGCGCCGCGACCGCCGATTTTTGGCGGAGGGCCCGCAGGCGGTGCGCGAGGCCCTGGAGGTGCCCGGGCGGCTGGCCGAGCTGTTCACCACCGCCGAGGCCGAGTCGCGGCACCGCGACCTGGTGCGCGCCGCCGAACGGGCCGGCGTGCCGGTGCTGCGGGTCAGCGGCGAGGTCATGGCCGAGCTGGCGCAGACCGTCACCCCGCAGGGCCTGCTGGCGGTGTGCGAGTTCGTGGACGTCCCGCTGGAGGGCGCGCTGGACGCCGCGCCCCGGCTGGTGACGGTGCTGGCGCACGTGCGCGACCCGGGCAACGCGGGCACGGTGCTGCGCACCGCCGACGCCGCCGGAGCCGAATCGGTGATCTTCACCGACGCCTCGGTGGACCCCTACAACGGCAAGTGCGTGCGGGCCTCGGCGGGCAGCCTGTTCCATCTGCCCGTCGTCGTCGGGCCGCGGTTCGGCGACCTGATGCCCGCGCTGCGCGGCGCGGGCCTGACCGTGCTCGCCGCCGACGGGGCGGGCAAGCGCACCCTGGACGAGGCGATCGACGACGGGCTGCTGGCCCGCCCCACCGCCTGGGTGTTCGGCAACGAGGCGTGGGGGCTGCCCGAGGAGATCCTCGACAGCGTCGACGACGTGGTGCGCGTGCCGATCTACGGCCGCGCCGAGAGCCTCAACCTGGCCACGGCCGCGGCCGTGTGCCTGTACGCCTCCGCCCGCGCCCAGCGCGCGGGCCGGGAGGGTTAGCACGCGCCGTCTGTGCGCACTATTACCGGTGGCCGGATGCGGCCGCCATTGGCCCCGCCGAAACCTGGGTGAACTGGGAAGATGGTGTCCCGCCGGGCGGCGCCGCGGGGGAATCGGCGCGCGTTCGGGCTCGTTCCGGAGGAGGAGCGCAGACCACCCGGACGGCGGATCTCAGGCGTCGTACCCGATGCCTACCGTGAGGGGCGAGAGCGGCGACGAGGCCGCGGAACATGGGGGCGGACATGATGACCGACGATTGCAGGCCGACGCGGCGCGCGCGCCTGGGACGGCGGCGCCCGGAGATGCGGTGCAGGGCGGGGGCGGTCCGCAGGCCGCCGGGCGCGGCGCCGGGGCTGCGGGTGGCCGTCGCCGACGTCTGCGCCGACGCCGCCGTCGTGACCGTCGAGGGCGAGATCGACCTGGGCACCGCCGAGACGCTGCGCGGCGAGCTGTTCGCCCTGCACGCCGCGGGCCGCCGCGGCCTGGTGCTCGACTTCGCCGGGGTGCGCTTCTGCGACGCCAGCGGCCTGGGCGCGCTGGTCGCCGCGCACAACCGGGTGGCCGCCGACGGCGGCCGCGTCCGCCTGGCCCGGGTCCGCCCGCAGCAGGCGCGGCTGCTGCGCGTCACCGGCCTGGACCGGCTGTTCCCCACCCACGACGACCTCGCCGAGGCGGTGGCCGCCGCGCGCGCCTCCACCGCGTCCGCGGGGTAGCGCCGGACGGCGGCGTGCACTCCGGGGACACAAATAGCTTGCCGCAGCGGGGCTTCCGGGTGCCGTGAGACGCCGGTGTGCGGCTAGAGTCTCCTCTCGTAAAGACTCGGAAAGCCGCGATTCCCGAACCGGTGACTGGAGGCCGTCGTGGGCGGAGAGCGCTCCCCGGAGATGTCCGGGCGCGAGGCTCTCGACGACCTGCCCGACGGGGTGCTGGTGGCCGACCGCACCGGGCGGGTCGTGGCGTTCAACGCCGCCGCCGCGCGGATGACCGGCGTCCCGGTGCGCGCGGCGCTCGGCCGCGACTTCCGCGACGTGCTGCCGCTGCGCGACGCCGAGGGCCGCGACTGGTGGAAGTGCCTGGCCCCCTACGAGGGCCTGGCGATCCGCACCCGGCACCCCGAGCGGTCGCTGTACCTGCCCGACGGCACCGAGCTGCTGGTGACCGCCGGGTACCGGCGCGGCGAGGGCCGGCGGGTGGAGCGGTTCACCGTGTGCCTGCGCGACGCCGCCCAGCGCGCCCGCCGCGAACGCGACCGCGCCGACCTGGTGTCCACCGTCGCGCACGAGCTGCGCTCCCCGCTGACCAGCGTCAAGGGGTTCACCGCCACGCTGCTGGCGCGCTGGCACCGCTTCAACGACGACCAGAAGCGGGTCATGCTGGAGACGGTCAACGCCGACGCCGACCGCGTCACCCGGCTGATCACCGAGCTGCTGGACGTCTCGCGCATCGAGGCCGGGCGGCTGGAGATGCGCCGCCAGGTGGTCGACCTGGCCGAGGAGGTCCGCAAGGTGATCGCCGGACGGGTCGCGGCCGGCGACTCCGAAGACCGGTTCCGCTTCGAGACGCGCGGCACCCTCCCGGAAATGTGGCTCGACCCGGACAAGATCGGGCAGATCATCGGTAACTTGGTGGAAAACGCGGTGCGGCACGGCGCCGGAACGGTCACCATAGTGGTGGAGCCGGACGTGCATGGGGAGGGAGCGGCCGTGTCGGTGCGCGACGAGGGCGAAGGCATCCCGCCCGAGGCCGCGCAGCGCGTCTTCCGGCAGTTCTGGCGCGGCCCCGGAGGCAACCGGCGCCGCGGTACCGGCCTCGGCCTCTACATCGTCAAGGGCCTGGTGGAGGCGCACGGCGGCACGATCACCGTGCAGCGCGCCCCGGGCGGCGGCGCCGAGTTCCGATTTACCTTGCCCGCCGGGGCTCCCGACTACGCCGTCTGAAACGGCGCCCGCGAGCCGCCGAGCGGGCCGACACCGGAGATCGTTTCCGCTGCGTCCCGGGATCGCGCCGCAGACGGCGCCACTAGACTCGGGGCGTTCCACGCCGACCGGAGTTGTCAACCACCATGTCTGCACCCAACAAGTCCTACGACCCTGTCGAGGTGTCCGCGCTGGCGCCCGAGGAGGTCGAGCGGGCCCGCGACGAGGCGCTGGCCGCCATCGCCGCGGCCGCCGACCTCGACGAGCTCAAGCAGGTCCGCCTGGCGCACGCCGGCGACCGCTCCCCGCTGGCCCTGGCCAACCGCGAGATCGGCGCGCTGCCCCCCGCGGCCCGGGCCGAGGCGGGCAAGCGCGTCGGCGCCGCCCGCGGCGCGGTCGGCAGGGCCCTCAAGGAGCGCCAGGCCGAGCTGGAGGCCGAACGCGACCGGCGCGTGCTGATCGAGGAGACCGTCGACGTCACGCTGCCGTGGGACCGCGCCCCGCGCGGCGCCCGGCACCCGCTCACCACGATCGCCGAGCGCATGGCCGACGTGTTCGTCTCGATGGGCTTCGAGATCGCCGAGGGCCCCGAGGTCGAGGCGGGCTGGTTCAACTTCGACGCGCTGAACTTCAAACCCGACCACCCGGCGCGCACCATGCAGGACACCTTCTTCGTCGGCTCGGAGGAGACCGACCTGGTGCTGCGCACCCACACCTCGCCGGTGCAGGTGCGCTCGCTGCTGGAGCGCGACCTGCCGGTGTACGTGGTGGCGCCGGGCCGCACGTACCGCACCGACGAGCTGGACGCCACGCACAGCCCGGTCTTCCACCAGCTGGAGGGCCTGGCGGTCGACGAGGGCCTGACCATGGCCGACCTGCGCGGCGCGATCGACGCGTTCGTCGGCGGCATGTTCGGGGAGGGCCTGGCGACGCGGTTCCGCCCGTCGTACTTCCCGTTCACCGAGCCGTCGGCCGAGGTGGACATGCAGTGCTTCGTCTGCCGGGGCGCGTCGGTCGAACGGGGCGCCGAGCCGTGCCGGACCTGCTCCTCGGAGGGCTGGATCGAGCTGGGCGGCTGCGGCATGGTCAACCCGCGGGTGCTGGTGGCCTGCGGCATCGACACCGAGCGCTACAGCGGCTGGGCGTTCGGGGTGGGCGTCGAGCGGACGCTGATGTTCCGCCACGGCGTCGAGGACATGCACGACATGGTCGAGGGTGACGTGCGGTTCACCCTTCCGTTCGGGATGGAGATCTGATGCGGGTCCCGCTTTCGTGGCTGCGGGAGTTCGTCGAGCTGCCCGCGGACGTCACCGGCCGCGACCTGGCCGCCCGGCTGATCGCGGCCGGCCTGGAGGTCGAGACGGTCGAGCAGGCCGGCGCCGACGTCGTCGGCCCGCTGGTGGTCGGCGAGGTGCTGGCCATCGAGGAGCTGACCGGGTTCAAAAAGCCGATCCGGTACTGCCAGGTGAACGTGGGGCAGGCCAACGGCACGGGCGAGCCGCAGAACATCATCTGCGGCGCCACCAACTTCGCCGTCGGCGACCGCGTCGTGGTGATCCTGCCCGGCGGCGTGCTGCCCGGCGGGTTCCGCATCGGCGCGCGCAAGACCTACGGGCGCATGTCCGAGGGCATGATCTGCTCGGTGCGCGAGCTGGGCATCGGCGACGACCACGCCGGCATCCTGGTGCTGCCGCCCGACGCGCCGGTCGGCGCCGACGCGATCGAGCTGCTCGGCCTGCGCGACGACGTGCTCGACATCGCCGTCACGCCCGACCGCGGCTACGCGCTGTCGATCCGCGGCGTGGCGCGCGAGGCCGCCATCGCCTACGACGTGCCGTTCCGCGACCCGGCCGACGTCGAGCTGCCCGACGACACCGCCGACGGCCACCCGGCGGCCATCGCCGACCCGACCGCCTGCGACCGGCTGGTGCTGCGCCAGGTGCGCGGCCTCGACCCCAGTGCGCGGACGCCCATGTGGATGCAGGTGCGGCTGTTCCGCGCCGGGATGCGGCCGGTGTCGCTGGCGGTGGACGTCACCAACTACGTGATGCTGGAGCTGGGCCAGCCGCTGCACGCCTACGACGGCGGCAAGCTGACCGGCCCGATCGTGGTGCGCCGCGCCCGCGAGGGCGAGAGCCTGGAGACGCTCGACCACGTCAAGCGCGACCTGCACCCCGAGGACATCCTCATCACCGACGACTCGGGGCCGATCGGCCTGGCGGGCACCATGGGCGGCCTGGCCACCGAGATCGACGAGGTGTCGACCGACCTGGTGATCGAGGCGGCGCACTTCGACGACATCGGCGTGGCGCGCATGGCGCGCCGGCACAAGCTGCACAGCGAGGCGTCGTACCGGTTCGAGCGCGACGTCGACCGCGAGCTGCCGCTGTACGCCTCCTACCGGGCGGTGCGGATGCTGGCCGAGCTGGGCGGCGCCGAGATCGTCCCGGGCGTCACGCACGTGCAGTCCCCGGCCCGCACGACCACCGTCACCATGCGCGCCGACCACCCGGGGCGCGTCGCCGGGGTCGCCTACGACCGGGCGGCGGTGGTGCGCCGCCTGGAGCAGGTCGGCTGCACGGTGGAAGGCGAGGACGTGCTGACGGTGACGCCGCCGTCGTGGCGTTCCGACCTCACCGACCCCAACGACCTCGCCGAAGAGGTCATCCGGCTGGAGGGCTACGAGAAGATCCCGGCGCGGCCGCCGCGTCCCATCGCCGGGCGCGGCCTGACGCCCGCCCAGCGGCTGCGCCGCCGCATCGGCCGGGCGCTGGCGGGCGCGGGCTATGTGGAGACGCTGAACTTCCCGTTCGCCGCCGAACGCGACTGGGAGGCGCTGCAGCTGCCCGCCGACGACCCGCGGCGCACGGCGCTGCGGCTGGCCAACCCGATGTCGGAGGACGAGCCGCTGCTGCGCACCACGCTGCTGCCGGGGCTGCTGCGCGCGCTGGCCCGCAACGTGGGCCGCGGCTTCCCCGACGTGGCGCTGTTCGAGCTCGGCCTGGTGTTCCGGCCGCGTCCGGGCGCGCCGGAGCGGGCGCCGCGGCTGCGGGTCGACCGCGGCCCGACCGCGGAAGAGCTCGCCTCGCTGGAGGCCGCGCTGCCCGACCAGCCGCTGCGCGCCGCCCTGGTGCTGGCGGGCGAGCGGGACCGCGCCGGCTGGTGGGGGCCGGGCCGCCCCGCCGGGTGGGCCGACGCGATCGAGGCCGCCCGCCTGGTGGCGCGCGAGGCCGGGGTCGAGCTGACGGTCAAGGCCGACCAGCACGCGCCGTGGCACCCGGGCCGCTGCGCCGCCCTGTACGTCGGCGACACGCTGGTGGGGCACGCCGGCGAGCTGCACCCGCGCACCGTCAAGGCCTACGGCCTGCCGCCCCGCACCTGCGCGATGGAGCTGGAGGTGCGCCGCCTGGGCGAGCCGGGCGCGACGCGCGCGCCGCGCGTGTCGTCCTACCCGGTCGCGACCCAGGACGTGGCGCTGATCGTCGACGCGGACGTGCCCGCGGCGCGGGTCGAGGCGGCGCTGCGCGAGGGCGCCGGGGAGCTGCTGGAGTCGGTGCGGCTGTTCGACGTCTACACCGGCGAGCAGGTGGGGGAGGGGCGCCGGTCCCTGGCCTACACGCTGCGGTTCCGCGCCCCCGACCGCACGCTGACCGCGGAGGAGGCGGGCGCCGCCCGCGACGCGGCCGTGGCGTTGGCCGCCGAGCGCACCGGCGCCGTCCTGCGCGGCGCGTGAGCCCCGCCCTCTGAGGGGTCCGACGCGACGAGGCGCACGGCCCCGCACCCTGCGCGGTGCGGGGCCGTATTCTTCTGCGCCCGGGAATAACCCCTGGAACCTTTGTGTCGGAGGGGGCGTCCGGCTAAGCTGGACCGGTCTTATCGTCGCCCGGTAGGGGAGTCCGTTGGAGAACTGAGGTCGCCGACACCGCGCGGCACCACGCCCAAGGCGTGAAACGCGCATGCGATCTCAGGCGAGGACCTTCCGTCCCGGGCTTTTTGCTGCCCGCGCGCCGTCCGTGTGCGCGTCCCGCGGTGTCTCCACGTTCCGCATCCGATGTCGACGCGTTCATGGAGGGCCGCCCCTGATGTCTTTTTCCATCGTCTGTTCGGATCTGTCGTTCGCCTGGCCGGACGGCACCGTCGTGCTGGACGGGCTGGACGCCGCGTTCGGCACCGGCCGCACCGGCCTGATCGGCGCCAACGGGTCCGGCAAGTCCACGCTGCTGCGGCTGATCGCCGGGGAGCTGCGGCCGGCGTCCGGGACGGTGCGGGTGGCCGGGCGGGTCGGCCACCTGCCGCAGGACCTGCCGCTCGGCACCGCCCGCACCGTGTCCGACCTGCTCGGCATCACCGCGACCCGCCGGGCGCTGCACGCCATCGAGCGGGGCGAGGCCGCCGAGGAGCACTTCGCCGCCGTCGGCGACGACTGGGACGTGGAGGAACGCGCCCGCGCCCAGCTCGACCGCCTCGGCCTGGCGCACCTCGACCTGGACCGCACGGTGGCGGCGCTGTCGGGCGGCGAGGCGGTCATGGTGGGGCTGGCCGCGCTGCTGCTGGCCCGTCCCGACATCCTGCTGCTGGACGAGCCCACCAACAACCTGGACCTGGACGCCCGGCGCCGCCTGTACGACGCGGTCGCCGCCTGGCCGGGCGTGCTGGTGGTGGTCAGCCACGACCGGCGGCTGCTGGAGCTGGTCGACGAGATCGCCGACCTGCGCGACGGCGCCGTCCGCACGTTCGGCGGCAACCTGCCGGCCTACGAGGAGGTGCTGGCGGTGGAGCGGGAGGCGGCCGAACGCGCCGTCCGCTCGGCCGAGTCGCACCTGCGGCGGCAGCGGCGCGAGCTGGAGGAGGCGCGGGTGAAGCTGGCCCGCCGCGTCCGCTACGGCGACAAGATGTACGACACCAAGCGGGAGCCGAAGGTCGTCATGAACGCGCGCAAGCGGGAGGCGCAGGTGTCGGCGGGCAAGCACCGCATCCTGCACGAGCAGCGCCTGGCCGACGCCCGCGAGCGGCTCGCCGAGGCCGAGGAGGCGGTCCGCGAGGACGAGGAGATCCGGGTCGAGCTGCCCGCCACCGAGGTCCCGGCGGGCCGCACCGTGCTGACCGTCACCGGGCTGCGCGCGCCGGAGCCGGGCTCCCTGGCGGAGCTGGTCGTGCGGGGTCCGGAGCGCATCGCGCTGGTCGGCCCGAACGGCTCGGGCAAGACGACGCTGCTGCGCGCGATCGCCGGCGAGGCGGTGCCCGAGGAGCCGCCCGAGGCGGGGGCGGTCGCGGCGGGCACGGCCGTCCGGACGGGCGTGGCGGGCGTGCGGTACCTGCCGCAGCGCTTGGACGTCCTGGACGACGGGCTCAGCGTGGTCGACAACGTGCGGGCCTTCGCCCCGTCGGCGTCGGTGAACGCGGTGCGGGCCGGGCTGGCTCGGTTCCTGTTCCGCGGCGCCCGCGCCGACCGGCCCGCGGGCACGCTGTCGGGCGGCGAGCGGTTCCGGGCGGTGCTGGCGGCGCTGCTGCTGGCCGAGCCCGCCCCGCGGCTGCTGCTGCTGCTGGACGAGCCGACCAACAACCTGGACATGGCCAGCGTGCGCAGGCTCGGCGAGGCGCTGGACGCCTACCGGGGCGCGCTGATCGTGGTCAGCCACGACCTGCCGTTCCTGCGGACGCTGGGCATCACCCGCTGGCTGCGCATGGACGCCGCCGCCGGACTGTCGGAGGCCGATCCCATGTGAGGCGGATATGAGCTGGATATGAACGGGTATGACCCGGAACGAGCCGCAACGGATACGGTCTCCTGCCGCCGCCGACGGGGTGCTCTGCCGGCTCCGCCTTTGCATATTCATCCATCTTGATGCATACTCTTGCCGAACAAGGGTGAGAGAAGGGCGGGGTGCGGATGGGCATCCGGGCGGCGGTGGCGGGAGCCAGCGGCTACGCGGGCGGAGAGATCCTGCGGATCCTGGCGGGCCACCCCGAGTTCGAGATCGGCACGGTGACGGCGGGCGCCAACGCGGGCACGCCGCTGGGCGCGCACCAGCCGCACCTGCGCCCGCTGGCCGGACGGACCCTGGCCGAGACCACACCGGACGCCCTGGCCGGGCACGACGCGGTCTTCCTGGCGCTGCCGCACGGCCAGTCCGCGGCCATCGCCGAGCAGTTGGGCGACGACGTGCTGGTGGTCGACTGCGGCGCCGACTTCCGCCTGGCCGACCCCGCCGACTGGGAGCACTTCTACGGCACCCCGCACGCGGGCACCTGGCCGTACGGGCTGCCCGAACTGCCCGGCCACCGCGAACGCCTGCGCGGCGCCCGCCGCATCGCCGTGCCCGGCTGCTACCCGACGGCCGTGCTGCTGGCGATGTACCCGGCGTTCGCCGCCGGCCTGGCCGAACCGGACGTCGTGGTCGTCGCCGCGTCCGGCACCTCCGGCGCGGGCCGCGCCCCCAAGCCGCACCTGCTGGGCAGCGAGGTCATGGGCTCGGTCAGCGCCTACGGCGTCGGCGGCGTCCACCGGCACACCCCCGAGATGGCGCAGGGCCTCAGCGCCGTCGCCGGCGAGCGGGTCACCGTGTCGTTCACGCCCACCCTGGCGCCCATGAGCCGCGGCATCCTGGCCACCTGCACCGCCCGGGCCAAGCCCGGCGTCACCGCCGAGGCGCTGCGCGCCGCCTACGAGAACGCCTACGCCGGCGAGCCGTTCGTCGGGCTGCTGCCCGAGGGCACCTGGCCCGCCACGTCCATGACCCTGGGCGCGAACACCGCGCTCGTGCAGACCGCCCTCGACGAGCGCGCCGGGCGCCTCGTCGTGGTCGCCGCCATCGACAACCTCGCCAAGGGCACCGCCGGAGGCGCCGTGCAGAGCGCCAACCTCGCCCTCGGCCTGCCCGAAGAACTCGGACTCACCACGATCGGAGTGTCCCCGTGAGCGTCACCGCCCCCCGCGGGTTCCGCGCCGCCGGCGTCGTCGCCGGGCTCAAAGACGGCGGAGCCCGCGACCTGGCCCTGGTCGTCAACGACGGCCCCTCCCGCGCGGCGGCCGGCGTCTTCACCCGCAACCGCGTGAAGGCCGCCCCCGTCCTGTGGTCCCAGCAGGTCCTCAAAGGCGGCCGCGTGCGCGCGGTGGTGCTCAACTCCGGCGGCGCCAACGCCTGCACCGGCGCGCCCGGGTTCCAGGACACCCACGCCACCGCCGAGAAGGCCGCCGAACTGCTGGCCGACTCGGCCGGCGAGATCGCGGTGTGCTCCACCGGCCTGATCGGCGAGCGGCTGCCCATGGACAAGCTGCTGCCCGGCGTGGAGACCGCCGTGGCCGAGCTGTCGCGCGGCGACGGGGGCCTGGCCGCCGCCGACGCCATCCGCACCACCGACACCGTCGCCAAGATCGCCTTCCGGTCGGGCGACGGCTACATGATCGGCGGCATGGCCAAGGGCGCGGGCATGCTCGCGCCGTCGCTGGCCACCATGCTGTGCGTGCTGACCACCGACGCCGACCTGGACGCCGCCGCCCTCGACCGGGCGCTGCGCGCCGCCACGTCCGTCACCTTCGACCGGCTGGACACCGACGGCTGCATGTCCACCAACGACACCGTGCTGCTGCTGGCGTCCGGCGCCGCCGGCACCGCACCGGACGAGGCGGCGTTCACCGAGCTGCTCACCGACCTGTGCGCCGACCTGGCCCGGCAGCTGCTGGTCGACGCCGAGGGCGCGGCCAAGGCCATCGCCATCGAGGTCGTCGGCGCCGCCAGCGAGGACGACGCGGTCACCGTGGGCCGCTCCATCGCCCGCAACAACCTGCTCAAGTGCGCCATCCACGGCGAGGACCCCAACTGGGGCCGGGTGCTGTCGGCCGTCGGCACCACCGACGCGGTGTTCGAGCCCGACCACCTCAACGTCGCCATCAACGGCGTGTGGGTGTGCCGCAACGGCGCGGTCGGCGACGACCGCGACAAGGTCGACCTGCGGCCCCGCGACGTCACCATCACCGTCGACCTGTCGGCCGGCCCGCACAGCGCCACCGTGTGGACCACCGACCTGACCGCCGACTACGTCCACGAGAACTCGGCCTACTCGACATGAGCGACATCGAATGAGCGACGTCAAATGAGCGATATCGTCTCCGGAGCGCGGGTGCGCAAGAACCGGGCCGGGGTCCTGGACAAGGCGGAGACCCTGATCAAGGCCCTGCCGTGGCTGGAGCGCTTCCACGGCAAGACCGTCGTGATCAAGTACGGCGGGCACGCCATGACCGACGAGGCGCTGCGCTCCTCGTTCGCCGAGGACGTGGTGTTCCTGCGGTACGCCGGGCTGCGCCCGGTGATCGTCCACGGCGGCGGCCCGCAGATCAACGCCGCCCTCGACAAACAGGGCATCGAGTCCACCTTCACCGCCGGGCTGCGCGTCACCACCCCCGAGGCCATGGAGGTGGTGCGGATGGTGCTGGTCGGGCAGGTCGGCCGGGACGTGGTCGGGCTGATCAACCGGCACGGCCCGTTCGCCGTCGGCATGTCCGGCGAGGACGCCAACCTGTTCACCGCCGAACGCAAGCACGCCGTCGTGGACGGCGAACCGGTCGACATCGGCCAGGTCGGCGAGATCGTCGAGGTGCAGGTCGGCGCGGTGCGGGCGCTGCTGGACGACGGCCGCATCCCCGTGGTGTCCAGCGTCGCCCGCGGCGACGACGGCGAGATCTACAACGTCAACGCCGACACCGCCGCCGCCGCGCTGGCCGTCGCGCTCGACGCCGCCAAGCTGGTCGTGCTCACCGACGTGGAGGGCCTGTACGCCGACTGGCCCGACAGCGACGACGTCATCGACCGCCTCACCACCGACGAGCTGGCCGCGCTGCTGCCGAACCTGTCCTCGGGCATGGTGCCCAAGATGGAGGCGTGCCTGCACGCGGTGCGCGGCGGGGTGCCGCGCGCGCACGTGCTGGACGGCCGCGTGCCGCACTCGCTGCTGCTGGAGATCTTCACCGAGGAGGGGATCGGGACGATGGTCCTGCCCAGCCCCATGGAGGCGGACAAGTGAACGACGAGCTGAGAAAGCGGTTCGAGGCCGCCTTCATGCCCAACTACGGCGTGCCCCCGCTGGCGCTGGCGCGCGGCGAGGGCAGCCGGGTGTGGGACGCCGACGGCAACGCCTACCTCGACCTCATCGCGGGCATCGCCGTCAGCTCCCTGGGCCACGGCCACCCCGCCCTGGTCGAGGCGGTCACCGCGCAGGTCGCGCGGCTGGCCCACACCTCCAACCTGTTCCTGCACGAGCCGGAGGTGCTGCTGGCCGAGCGGCTGCGCGGCCTGCTCGGCGGCGACGGCCAGGTGTTCTTCACCAACAGCGGCACCGAGGCCAACGAATGCGCGCTCAAACTCGCAGTCAAGCACGGCAGGGCGCACGGCCGCACCTGCTTCGTGGCCACCGAGAACGGCTTCCACGGCCGCACCATGGGCGCGCTGGCCCTGACGGGCAAGGCGGCCATCCGCGAGCCGTTCGGGCCGTTCGGCTGGGACGTGCGGTTCGTCCCCTACGGCGACGCCGAAGCCCTCGAAGCCGCCGTCACCGCCGAGTGCGCGGCGGTGTTCCTGGAGCCCACGCAGGGCGAGGGCGGGGTCGTCCCGCCGCCCGAGGGGTACTTCGCCGCGGCGCGGCGGATCTGCGACGCCGCCGGCGCGCTGCTGGTCGCCGACGAGATCCAGTCGGCGATCGGCCGCACCGGCGCCTGGTTCGCCCACCAGCACGACGGCATCCGCCCCGACGTGCTCACCCTCGCCAAGGGCCTGGGCGGCGGCATGCCGATCGGCGCGTGCATCGCCCTCGGCCCCTACGGCGAGGTGTTCGCCAAGGGCGACCACGGCTCCACCTTCGGCGGCAACCCCGTCAGCGCCGCCGCCGCCCTGGCCGTCCTGGACACCATCGAACGCGACGGCCTGCTCGCCAACGCCGCCGAGGTCGGCAAGGCGCTGGCCGACGGCATCGCGGCGATCCCCCACCCGCTGCTGGCCGGGGTGCGCGGCCGCGGCCTGTGGCTGGGCGTGGTGCTGAGCCGCCCGGCCGCCGCCGCCGTGGAGGCCGCCGCCCGCGACGCCGGCTTCCTGGTCAACGCCGTGCAGCCGGACGCGGTGCGCCTGGCCCCGCCCCTGATCCTCACCGCCGGCGAGGCGCGGTCGTTCGTCGACGCGCTCCCGGCGATCCTCGACGCGGCCGCAGCGGCCGCACCGGCCGGTAAGGAGAACTGACCGATGGTCCGGCACTTCCTGCGCGACGACGACCTGACCCCCGCCGAGCAGGCCGAGGTCCTGGACCTGGCCGCCGAGCTCAAGCGCGACCGGTTCGCCCGCCGCCCCCTGGAGGGCCCGCGGTCGGTGGCGGTGCTGTTCGACAAGCCGTCCACCCGCACCCGCGTGTCGTTCGCCGTCGGCATCGCCGAACTGGGCGGACACGCCCTGATCATGGACGCCGGAGCCAGCCAGCTCGGCCGCGGCGAGACCATCGCCGACACCGCCCGCGTGCTGGAGCGGCAGGTCAGCGCGATCGTGTGGCGCACCTCCGGGCAGGAGCGCATCGAGGAGATGGCCGACGGCACCGCCGTGCCCGTCGTCAACGCCCTCACCGACCGGTTCCACCCCTGCCAGGTGCTGGCCGACCTGCAGACCATCAAGGAGGCCAAGGGCGCCCTCGCCGGCCTCACCCTGGCCTACTTCGGCGACGGCGCCAACAACATGGCCCACTCCTACCTGCTGGGCGGCGCCACCGCCGGCATGCACGTGCGGATCGCCGCGCCCGAGCAGCTCCCGCCGGACCCCGCCGTCGTCGAACGCGCCGCCGAGATCGCCGCGGCGACCGGCGGGTCGGTCACCGTCACCGCCGACGCCAAGCGCGCCGCCGCCGGCGCCGACGTGCTGGCCACCGACACGTGGGTGTCCATGGGCCAGGAGGGCAAGGACACCTCCGCCTACGAGCCGTACGCGGTCGACGAGGCGCTGCTCGCCCAGGCCGCCCCCGACGCCCGCGTGCTGCACTGCCTGCCCGCCTACCGCGGCAAGGAGATCTCCGCCGCCGTCCTGGACGGCCCGCAGAGCGTGGTGTGGGACGAGGCCGAGAACCGCCTGCACGCCCAGAAGGCCCTGCTCACCTGGCTGCTGGAGCACTGACCATGACCACCCCGATCACCAAGACCGCCCGCCAGGCCCGGGTGGTCGAGCTGCTCACCCGGCACCCCGTGCACTCCCAGGCGGAGCTGGCCAAGCTGCTGGCCGACGAGGGCGTCGAGGTCACGCAGGCGACGCTGTCGCGCGACCTGGTGGAGATCGGGGCGGTCAAGCTGCGCGCCCAGGACGGCAGCCTCATCTACGCGGTGCCCGGCGAGGGCGGCGAGCGCATCCGCCGCGCCGCCACCGGGACCGAGACCTTCACCGGGCGGCTCGCCCGGGTGGCCGCCGAACTGCTGGTGTCCGCCGAGTCCTCGGCCAACCTGGTGGTCCTGCGCACCCCGGCGGGCGCCGCGCAGTACCTGGCGTCGGCGATCGACCACGCCGAGTGGCCCACCATCCTCGGGACGGTCGCCGGCGACGACACCGTCCTGGTGATCGCCCGCGACCCGGACGGCGGCGAGGAGGTCGCCCAGGCCCTGCTGCGCCTGACCAACGGGCGCGAACGACGAGCCTAGGGGCCGCGCGCCCCTTCGCACGAACACCTGACCGCGTCCGGCCGGGACCGGGCCCGCACGGGGCGGGGCATGCCGCCCTCACCGGCGCAGTGGTCGTACGCTGATGCGGAACATTCCGCGTGCCCCGGTCCGAGGCGGCCCGGGTGCAGCCGACGCGGTACCCAGAAACTCAGCCATGACGGTGGGAAGAGGATTTTCGTGACCAAGGCACCGACGCGACTGTGGGGCGGACGGTTCGAGGGCGGTCCGTCGGACGCGCTCGCGCGGCTCTCGGTGAGCGTCCAGTTCGACTGGCGGCTGGCCCCCTACGACCTCATGGGGTCGCGCGCGCACGCCCGCGTGCTCAACCGGGCGGGCCTGCTCACCGACGAGGAACTCGACCGCATGCTCGGTGCCCTGGACGACCTGGAGCGGGCGTGCCGGTCCGGCGAGTTCCGGCCCACCGTCGCCGACGAGGACGTCCACACGGCGCTGGAACGCGGCCTGCTGGAGCGCCTCGGCACCCTCGGCGGCAAGCTGCGCGCCGGCCGCAGCCGCAACGACCAGGTCGCCACCGACCTGCGCCTGTACCTGCGCGACCACGTCCGGCAGATCGTGCACCGGCTGGTCGAGCTGGAGAACGCGCTGATCGGCCAGGCCGAGCGCAACCTGGGCGTGGCCGCGCCCGGCATGACCCACCTGCAGCACGCCCAGCCCGTGCTGTTCTCCCACCAGCTGCTGGCGCACGTGCAGCCGCTGACCCGCGACATCGACCGGCTGCGCGACTGGGACCGGCGCGCGGCCGTCTCCCCGCTGGGCTCGGGCGCCCTGGCCGGCTCGTCGCTGCCGCTGGACCCGCAGGCCACCGCCGAGGAACTGGGCTTCGACTCGGCCGCGCCCAACTCCATGGACGCCGTCGCCGACCGCGACTTCGTCGCCGAGTTCCTGTTCGTCGCCGCGCTGATCGGGGTGCACCTGTCGCGGCTGGGCGAGGAGATCTGCCTGTGGGCCTCGCAGGAGTTCCGCTGGATCGAGATGGACGACACCTACGCCACCGGGTCGTCCATCATGCCGCAGAAGAAGAACCCCGACGTCGCCGAGCTGGCCCGCGGCAAGGCCGGACGGCTCATCGGCCACCTGGTGGGCCTGCTCACCACCCTCAAGGGCCTGCCCCTCACCTACAACCGCGACCTGCAGGAGGACAAGGAGGGCGCCTTCGACGCCGTCGAGACCCTGCTGCTGGTCCTGCCCGCGATGTCCGGGCTGATCGCCACGATGCGGGTCAACACCGAGCGGCTGGAGGCGACGGCGCCCGACGGGTTCGCCCTGGCCACCGACCTGGCCGAGCTGCTGGTGCGGCGCGGCGTCCCGTTCCGCGAGGCGCACGAGGTCGTCGGCCACCTGGTGGTGTGGTGCCAGGTCAACGACAAGGACTTCGGCGACCTCACCGACGAGGACCTGGCCAAGGTGTCGCCGCACCTCACCCCGGACGTGCGGGAGGTCCTGGACGTCCAGGGGGCGCTGGCGTCCCGCAAGGCCTACGGCGGCACCGCCCCCGACCGGGTCCGCGAGCAGCTGACCGCGCTGCGCGCCCTCGTCAACGAGCACGCCGCGTGGGCCGCGGGCCCCGACGAGAGCTGACCCCTCGCCGCCCCGCACGCGGTACGGTGACAGGCCGACGCGCACCCCGGGCGCCCCGGGCGCCCGGGGGCGGCGCCCAGGCGGCATCACGGTGAGGACATGGACGAGGTTCTGCTGCGACGGGACTTCTTCGACCGCCCGGTCGAAGAAGTCGCACCCGACCTGCTCGGACGCGTGCTGGTACACCGCACGGACGAGGGCGAGGTCGCGGTGCGGCTCACCGAGGTGGAGGCGTACGCGGGCCCCCTGGACCCCGCCTCCCACGCCTACCGGGGGAAGACGCCCCGCACCGCGGTGATGTTCGGCCCGCCCGGGCACGCCTACGTGTACTTCACCTACGGCATGCACTTCTGCGTCAACCTCGTGTGCGGCCCGGACGGCACCGCCTCGGCCGTCCTGCTGCGCGCCGGCCGGATCGTCGCGGGCGAGGACCTGGCGCGGCGCCGCCGCCCGCGGTCGACCGAACGGGACCTGGCCCGCGGCCCCGCGAGGCTCTGCCGGGCCCTGGCCATCGCCCGCGAGCAGAACGGCCTGGACGCCTGCTCGCCCGGCGGGGAGCTGCGGATCCTCGCGGGGGACGGCCCCGTCGACCCGTCCCTGGTGCGGACGGGCCCGCGCGTCGGCGTGAACGGAGGCAAGGAGACACCGTGGCGGTTCTGGATCGACGGCGACCCCACCGTCTCCCCCTACCGCCCCCACGTCCCGCGCCGCCGCCGTTCGGCGTCCACCACCCGCGCGTGACATCCGGGGAGGCGGCACACGGTGCACGCACCCTCCGGGGCGGTGAAATCGATGAAGCATCGGCCGTGTTGAACCCGTAGGGTTATCCAGGTGCCCGGGCTCCGCCGCGCGGCGGTCCGGCACCGAGATCGACGAATCCGAGAACGAGGAAGAACGTGACCGACATCCTGAACGATCTGGCGTGGCGCGACATGATCGCGCAGTCCACCGATCTGGATGACCTGCGGACGCTGCTCGCCGCGGGGCCGGTCACGCTGTATTGCGGGTTCGACCCGACCGCGCCGTCGCTGCACCTGGGCAACCTCATCCAGATCCTTACCCTGCGGCGCTTCCAGCAGGCCGGGCACCGGCCGATCGGCCTGGTCGGCGGCGCCACCGGACTGATCGGCGACCCCAGCGGCAAGAGCGCCGAACGGGTGCTGAACTCTGAGGAGACCGTCGCCGGCTGGGTGGAGCGCATCCGCGGCCAGGTGGCCCGGTTCCTGGACTTCGAGGACGGCCCGGCCGGCGCCCTCATGGTCAGCAACCTCGACTGGACCGGCCCGATGAGCGCGATCGAGTTCCTGCGCGACATCGGCAAGCACTTCCCGGTCAACCGGATGCTGGCCCGCGAGACCGTCCGCAAGCGCCTGGACACCACGGGCATGAGCTACACCGAGTTCAGCTACGTGCTGCTGCAGGCGATGGACTACCTGGAGCTGTACCGCCGGTACGGCTGCCGCCTGCAGACCGGCGGCAGCGACCAGTGGGGCAACCTCACCGCCGGCGTCGACCTCATCCGGCGCGTCGAGGGCGGCACCGCGCACGCCCTGACCACCCCGCTGCTGACCAAGGCCGACGGCAGCAAGTTCGGCAAGACCGCCGGCGGCGAGACCTACTGGCTCGACCCCGAGCTGACCTCGCCGTACGCCTTCTACCAGTTCTGGATCAACGCCGACGACCGGGACGTGGAGCGCTACCTGAAGGTCTTCAGCTTCCGCCCCCGGGAGGAGATCGAGGACCTGGTCAAGCAGGGCGCCGAACGGCCCGCCGCCCGCATCCCGCAGCGCGCGCTCGCCGAGGAGGTCACCACCCTGGTGCACGGCGCCGAGGAGTGCGCCCGCGTGATCGCCGCGTCCCGGGCCCTGTTCGGCCAGGGCGAGCTGCGCGACCTGGACGAACGGACCCTGCAGGCGGCCCTGGCCGAGGTCCCGCGCGCCGAGGTCCGGCCCGGCGAACTGCCGCCCGTGGCCGACCTGCTCGCCTCCTCCGGCCTGTGCAAGAGCAAGTCCGAGGCCCGCCGCACGATCACCCAGGGCGGCGCGTACCTCAACAACACCAAGGTCGAGGCCGAGGACGCCGTCCCGTCACCCGACGACCTGCTGCACGGCCGCTTCCTGGTCCTGCGCCGGGGCAAGCGCAACATCGGCGGCGTAGAGGTCGTCCGCTCCTGACCCCGGCACGGTCTGCGGCCGCCCGGCCGACGGCGGGCGGCCGCAGACCCACCCGGTAACAAGAACTCACCACGCGCCATCAGCACCCACAAGGCTGCCGCCCTCAGATCCCCGGCTGCCTCACCGGCACGCGAGCCGAGTGCCTTTAGCGCGCTCCAATTCTGTTCGCCGAGGGACAGCGTGGCCGACCACGCCCAGCACGACCGGCCGAACCGACATGGGACGGGGGCCTGACCTCACCTCGCCGTGCGGGGGCGGGTTCGGCTCGCGGGGGCCGATTTGACGACTCCGTCGGACCTCCCTAATCTTCTTTCTGCCCCGAGGGGATGCGGGACGCCGGAGACGGCGGACGGCCCCGGGGAACCTCCTTCCAGCCGGGAAAACGATTCGGAGTCTGGTTCGGGTCGTTGTAGGCTGAGGGGACCGGCCTGGACGGGATGCGGGACACCGCGTGTGCGGTGGCCGGCCCGCGGGACTCCTCCGTGATTGATCTGCTTGGGCGATCTTGGTCGCCGGGTGGTCGGTGTGCGGGGGCCGGGCTGGGTCTGGATACCGGATCGGTTGGTCTGGTTGACAGACGGGACGGTTCCGGTAAGATAGAAGGGTTGCCCCGGAGTCGGGGCCCGCGCGAGGCGGGTTCCGCGCGGTGGGTGTCCGTTTCTTGAGAACTCAACAGCGTGTTAAAAGCCAGTGCCTTT